>JAYUOQ010000122.1:0-4725 GCA_043760685.1 Armatimonadota bacterium
AGCACCGGAGTCACTGGCACCATTCGCCTCTCCTCCAAACTCAGTTAAAGAAACGCGTGAAACTCCTCCACCCGCATTTGTATCGCGGACAAAGACGTCCTTCACTCCATTGGTATCCCCTCCGACCATATTGGTAGCAGCGGTCGAGAAGACCACGTATTGTCCGTTCTCGCTGACTCGAGGATTAGTGCAATCAGCATTGGCGGGGGAACCGCCACTATCGCTAGAAACCAAAGTCGTTATCCCCAGAAGGGTATCGCGTTTGAACACCTGGTTAAGCGAAGTAGTTCCGGCCAAATTGGTTGAGAGTGAGGTGAAGACAACATACCGACCGTCGGCGCTGATGCTCGCCTGTTGGCTGGCTCCATTTCCCTGTGCTCCGGTGCCGTTGGCTACCGAAACTCGACTGGTTGTCTGCCCGTAGGCAACCGATAGTGCCGCTAATGCCAAGATTCCCGACAAGAATTTTAACGATGGTTTTGATTGTTTCATTTCGTACCTCCGGGGTAAGTTCCCCGCTGATGAATACATTGTAAAGAACCAAGTGTTACCAAACTGTGACGAGATTTTTGAGGCAAAAAAAGTGGCCGAGGCAATCGCCTCGACCATTTCGCTTTGATTTGCTCCTCAAATCTTTTCGAGTGGAAGCACTTAAATTTAAGTACCTCTCTTCACGTGACAATTGGCGTCGATTTTTTTAAGCACTTGCTTCCCACTAAATTCCTGTCAATTATCGAATTGTTGGATAGTATTGGTTAAGGGCGGACTGATGACCTGCCTTGCTTCGTCATCCTTGATCGACGAAGCAAGCCAAGCATTCCAATTCCAATTGCCAATAGTGAAGCTGGTTCCGGCACTGGCGCCGTTTCTAGACCCCGGTAATTTCCAGTTTGATTCAAGTTGGTTACATTGCTCAAAAGTCCAGTTGACTTGCTGTATTCCGTGATCATGTTTGTAGAACTCGAAATGCAGAAAATGCTATTCCCAATCGAAGCCCCGAGATCGTTTTCATCCATTGCTGCTCCTCCAGGGGCATTGCTACTGTGGTGCGAAGCATAGTTTACGGGCGCTGGGTAGCCGTTATATAGGTAGTTGGATGTTTGATCCAATTGCATAAACAGATCAATATGCCAAAAGGTCCCTCCACCAAAGCCGGCTCCATCGACATCAGTCATGCCCTGAATTGCGGTCAGTGAGCCGTTCGTTGAGCATTGTCCCCAGATAGTACTAAGATTTGAAGACGGTGTGCCAAATCCAGCGTAGAGATTAGTTCCATCACTTGCAAGCGATTCCGCTTCCATAGTTAATAGTCCAAGCCTGAGAAATCCAACCTGTGTGGCTGCGCCATTCATGGCAATTGTGTATAGATTGCCTTTATCAGCTGCATAGAGCGTTCCCTGGTGCCAGGCGAGGTCAGGATTTACCATGTTGAATCCAAGGCCCGGGCCATTTGGATCGGCAGCAGAAACATTGCCGCTGGTGTCGACAATCATCAAACGATCAGTGTTAGCATCAATGGTATAGAAGTAGTTTGTCTGTGCAGACGAAGACGATGCGAGACCTAGTAGTGAGGCCAAGCCGCAAATTATCAGAGATATTCTAGTCATAGTTTTGTACCTTGCCAACGTGCAATGTGCACCTGGTACAAATATCATATGGTTCGAGCAGTTACCAAACAGTGACGAATCTCGTCACGGATTGTCGTGTACGATAGCAAACATGGTTGATCAAGCCAGCTTTTTTCGCCCGGGCGGGACTCTCGATCCAAGTGCCGAGAGCTATATATGTCGCCCGGCAGATTGGCAGTTGCTTGAAGCATTGGTGGCAGGGGAGTATGTTTTTGTTTTGGATTCACGCCAAAAAGGGAAATCCTCTCTTATTGCACGAAGCATTTCCAAGCTCATCGATGCTGGCATTAAACCAGTCAAGATTGACCTTCAGCGAATTGGCACGAATGTCACACCAGAGCAATGGTACGGAAGTTTAGCGGTCGGCGTCGGGCAAGAAGTTGGGTTATCCAGTGAGGTCATCAACTATTGGCAAGCTAATCAAAATATCGGACCATTGGCTCGATTGATGAGTGTGATTGAAGTGGTTGTGTTGCCGAAATGCAACGGACCAATTGCCATTTTTATCGATGAAGTGGACTTCGTTCGAGCATTGAACTTTTCAACTGACGAATTTTTTGCCGCAATCCGAGAGGCATACAATCGGCGATCGAGCAATGAATTGCTCAAAAAGCTTACTTTTTGCCTGGTTGGTGTGGCTACGCCAGGGCAGCTCGTCAGAAACATCGAAATTTCGCCATTCAACATCGGAAAACGGATTGATCTCACCGATTTCACTCGTGAAGAAATTCAAGGATATTCAAAGTCCTTTGATATTGGTGGTCGCGAAAGCGAAATGCTCTTAGATCGAGTTCAATTTTGGGTAAACGGTCATCCATATCTAACCCAACTTTTATGCAGTCGCATATCATCCGACGTAAACATTTTGACTTCAGCAGATGTTGACCTCCTCGTCAAAGAACTATTTCTTTTGCCTGAGTCACGTCATCGAGAAGCAAACCTTTCCGAAGTAGAGCGCAAAATGCTTGATCCATATGTCCCGGGGCTTAGCCCGGATGAAAGTAGGGTTCAAGTTCTCGACATTTATGGTCGAATGCTTAGGTCCAAGGGGGTCGATGCTAGCGAACGAAACCCAGTGGTTGCGACTCTGAGGTTATCCGGGATCGGAATTGAGCAAGGTGGAATTCTCCGCGTCAGGAATCGAGTCTATCGACGAGTATTCAATGAACAGTGGCGCCGACAGAATCTGCCGGACGCGGAACTAAGGCGTCAACGCCACTCCACTATCAAGGGTGCTTTTATTGTTGGATGCATAGCTTTGGTGATAATCACGATCGTTTCATTCCTTGCGGTGAGAAACAACAAACTCGCCGAGGAACGAGATTCAGCACTAAAAATTTCCACGATTAGCGCAAGCAAGGCTGAACAGGAATCATATATTCGTACGATGGAACTGATGGACCTGGAATCAAAAGGAAATAAATGGCTCCGAGTCAGGCAACTGCTCGACAAAAGTTCAAATTCACTCTTTAAAGGATGGGAATGGGATCACTGGGATCTTCGCCTCAATAGTCACTTACAAGAATTCAGCTTTCCCAAAGGAATCGGTGTAGCGGAGATTCAACAAATCAAGCAAAATGGCTGGACGATTGAAGGCAACGGGTGCCTATCAAATCTACAAGATGGCACTCTAAAGATACTAAGGCAAGAAGAAGCATTGGGAAGCTCCTTTGCTGGTGAGAGTCTTTGGGTTGTAAACAAGCCAGAGAATGCAATCGTTTTCGATCGTTTGACCGGAAATCAGCTGTATTCGTTATCAAAAGGTAAGGCCTACACCCGGACACATTCAGATGTAGCCGTGCTTTCCGACGGAAAATCCTTATCGTTATACAGATTGTCGCAGACCGAGGCAACACAAATTCGCGTTCTTCCGTTTCGGCAAATTTGGAGCACTTTTCAATCTGATCGATGGGTGTGCATTGTTGACAAAAAAATGGGCTGTACAATCGTTGACCTACGCTTGAATCGTGTTCGTCAATTTGTAAGCAATGTCTTTGAGCGATCGATAACTGGCATCTTTCTTTCAGACGAAAAACATGCGTTGCTTTACCACGGTAATTCAATTGTCGAGCTTGATTTGGAATCCCTTGTCTTAAGGCAAACTCCATTTGTACACAACGCACCAATTAATAGTGCGTCATTGAACACAGATGAATCCATTTTGACGACTGCTAGCCAAGATGGCACCGTGAAGGTCTGGGATTTTCAAGCGAAGACTTTGAGACAAACATTTTATGGACATCGGGAAGGGGTTCGATCGGCAGTTGTAAGCCAAGATAATTGCCAGATCCTAACTGGGGCGTCTGATGGCGAAATTCGTATTTGGGATGTCAAAGCACCGACTGCGAAATGGACAGTTCAACCCATTAAGGGTCAGATAAATATGCTCCGCATTAATCGAAACGGAACTCGTTTGGTGACGATATCCGACGATGGCTGGTGCAATGTCTATGACACGGTTTCCAGAAAAATATTGTTAAAGTTTGGGATTGGGAAATCTCCTCCACCCGGACTTCTAAAAATGACGCAAGACGGAAACTCGGCAATTGTTGGAGGCTCAAACGGTGAAATTTGGTGCTTAGATTTGCCTGGCGGGTCCATCCGTTGGACTTCGAAACCCTGCATTTCGATCATAACATCAACCGGCTTTTCACGAGACCAAACTGAACTTTTGGTTGGAGATCTGCACGGCAATCTTGCAATGGTATCTCTTAAGTCTGGAGAGATCATCAACCAAAAAGCATTTGATGACGCCAAGATATTGGGAACCGAATTCTCGCAAGATGCCACCTCAGTAGCTATTGGTTGCGGTAAAGACCTCATTGTTTGCAAGAGGGCCGACTTAAAAGAAATAAAGCGGCTTGACAACCCTGGTGGTCGTGACGTGCGATCCTTAGCATTTGCCCTGAATGGCGATTTGCTTGTTTGTTGGGTCCTCAATCCTCAGACCCTAGCCTTTCCGTCGCTCAAGAAAAAAGTGGACTTCAAAGGTCACACCGATCGTGTATATGGGGCTCAATTATCCAAATCTGGAAAGTACGTCCTTACTCATTCATCCGATGGAACCGTAAGGATATGGGAATACGCATCTGGAAAA
>JAYUOQ010000123.1:0-4717 GCA_043760685.1 Armatimonadota bacterium
CCAGGGATTGCTGGCATGCTGCTGTCGTGCAGGACTACGGTTTCGACTCTTTTTGGCATGTTTTAGCTCTCATCTATTCTACCGAGAACTCGGTTCAAACGTCTCCGAACGAGAAAGTATTAACCCACGGCAAACTGAGATTTCTTGTTTGAATCATTGCTAGGCGGAAAATGCCTTTGCCCGTCTCGACTTGGTGAACCACCAAAGTCCCCCGCCAAATGCAATAAGTAAAACCATAACATAAGAAGTCAGGGGAGAGTCTTTCTTGAAGTAGAGGTCGTCCTTCGAGCCGTCGAGCCAACCTTTCTTTTCGAAGTAGGACACCGTCAAGTTCTTTGGGAAGTCCGAATCTTGTATTCCCATGTCACCTGCGAGCCCGTTTAGCGTACCTTTGCCAATTTGGTTATTCCAGGCAGCCGGAATCCAATTTGCCCCGTGACCAACCGTTGCACTATAGGTTCCATCTGAAACGAAGTAAAGTCTCAAGGTTCCGCTATCGCTCGAGTTTTCCACCGGAACATAGTAGGGATTAAATGGTTCATCGGTCCGGAAACTCATTCTGATGACCCCAGTTTTGGTCACTCCTTCGGTTCCTTGTCGAACCTTGAAAGCGGTAAACACCCATTTTTTCGTGGTGTAAAAGCCAATCCATTCTTGCGAGCCGTCCGTGATGGCATACCCATTCGACTTAAGGTAGGCAGTCATAGCGCTAGAGTCATCCGAACGAACGGTAGTCGCCTGATATTTCCCAACATCAACTTGCTGGAGTACATCAACGGCTGACGCTGGTGCATTGCCAGCAGCAGCCTCTGCAGGTGGAGCACTGCATCCTGGTAGACCCTTTTTTGGTTTGAATGCCTCAAGGTAGTCAAACGATCTTGCATCGGCCTCCTTCAGTTCGGGCACAGCTGGAGTTGCGGCAATAAACCCAAAGTCTTTAGCTTTAGTATCAAAGAACGCGTTGCGAATGAAGTGCTCAGTTTTTGTCTCGGGATTCCAAACAATTATGTTGCTCTGATCACCAAATTTGACTGGCTGACCGCTCGGCGATACAGGACAACAGGCCGAAGCATATGCGTATGCGACGCCAAAGGTCATAACCGCAATCGTCCGTTTCATATGGTTAGGGACGAGAAGCCCCACCTAAAAAGTTCCGATTGATGTCCGTCGAAAGAACAAATCTTCATTGACGCCTTTCGCAAAGTCAGGATCAAGATAACGCGAAAAATAGCAAATAGTAGGCAAATCACTTCGAGTTAACTTGAGGCTTGTAGACAGGTCCAGTACTTCACTTTCTAACATTTGTTTTGGCGCAGAAGGTACCGGGAGCCAAGGAGTCGATTTTCCAACAAATCCTTTCATCGGAACCGGCGTGATCAGAAATAGCTCTAATCGAGCATCCTTCGACCAATTATCTTTTGGCACATAGTAAGGATTGTATGGCTCATTCGTCTTAAAGGTCATTCGGATGGCCTCGGTTTGAATGACCTTTTTCTTGGAGTTGTACTTAAATGCAGTCAAAAACCAACCCTTTTTGATATAGTGGTCAAACCAGACTGTTTGAGTTGGTGAAATTTTGTACTCATTATCTTCCAACCACTTTTTGAGGGAATCAGCATCTACGGCAGTGAGAGTTGTTGCTCTCATACTCCCAACATCCAGTGATTGATGAACTGAAACACCGCCTCCGCCGCCACCGCCAAAACCCCCTCCACCACCAAATCCACTTGAAGGTGTTTCCGACTTGCTTAGCCTGTGAAGCAAGTCAAAGCAGCTTCGATCAGCACTCGAGATTGTTGGCATCGAAGGAGTTGGCGCAATGAACTCAAATTCATCGGAATTAGCGTTAAACGATGCGGTTCGGACAAAATGCTCAATTTGGGTATTGGGGTCCCAAATTACAATGTTTGCTTGTCCTTTAAACCCGATTACCGAATTCGGACTACTCGAAATCCCACAACATGAATTTGCCCGAGGAACAAAGGCTAGAGTGAGAGCACTAAATGCACTGAGCAATGGTAATCGACTCATTGGTAGTCGGACGACCAGGGATTACTTTCGTTTCGCGCTTTGTTTCGTTCCCTTTGGCACCGGAAAGAAATAGAGGTCATCAATTGTGGAATCTGCCGCACTTTGATCAATGTAGCGATTCACCCATGACTGAGCAGGAATCTCTTTGCTCGACAATCCCATGCTCATTGCAAAGTCAACCGTTGCGGCTTTCGAGAGAAATGCATGACCGGTCAACTTTCCGCTCCAAAGTGCTTTACCGCTGGTGGTTCCTTGCATGGCTTTTGGGGTCACAAGGAAAACTTCTTGCTTGATTCCCTGAACCCAGTTGTTTCGCGGACTGGTGTAAGGAACGTATGGTGCTTCGGTCTTGAAGGAAAGTCTCACTGAACTGGTTTTGATGGCTTCACTGTCCGAATTGACTTGAAATGCGGTGATGAACCATCGCTTTTGAACATATTTTTCCAGCCATTCATTTTGAGATTGGCTGGCTTTATATCCATTTTTCGACATCCAATCGGTTAAAGCCAAAATATCGCTCGCTCGAATAGTCGTTGCCTTTAAGTTGCCGACAAGTGTCACTTGTTTGACCTCGACTTTGGCTCGGATAAGCACGCCAAAGTTCGGATCTAACTCATCTTCCGGATCTGGCTTTGCAATCGGAACGGGACGGGGCGGAGTAATCAAACCGGTCACAAGGTTAATCGGGGCATCCCCAACTTCTCGAACTCTTGGCAGTGTCGGGGTTGGAACTAGAAACTCAAACCGCTTGGCTTGAGACATGAACGCTGACGACTGGATCAAATGCTCCATTTTTGTCTCGGGATCCCAAACCGCAACGTTACATTGAGCAACTAAACCTACTTGGGCTCGAGGGGTCATCGACAATATCATCGTCCCGAAGCTTGTCGTTGAAGTTAAAGCGATAACGCTACCTATGACAACTCTTCCCTTCCCGTTCATACAAGCGAATAACGGAAAGACTTCAAAATTGTTCTACTTTTTCGGATAGAAAAAGAGATCGTCTTTTGCGCCAGAAGCAAACCCGTAATCGATGTAACGATTTACCGTCATGTTTGAAGGTAGATCCCCTGGGTTCAGGCCCAAATTTTGGGCAAATGTCGGAAAATCCTTCCAAGGAATGACTGCTTTGCCTTGAGGAACTGCATTCCACAGTTGATGATCCACGATTCCTTGCATTTCGAACGGTGCTATCAAAAAGAGTTCAAGTTGGGACCCACGGTACCAATTTTCTTTTGGAACATAGTACGGATTGTACGGAACCTTAGTCGGAAACGACATTCGAATCGCTTCAGTTTTAATGCCTTTGTTCTCGGCAATGACCCGAAATGCCGTTAAGAACCAGTTTTTCTTGATGTAGTGGTTAAACCATTCGTCTTGAGTCGATGAAACCGTGTAATGGTTTTCTTCAAACCAAGCTTTAAGGGCAATTGTGTCGCTTGCCTTGAGAGTGACAACATGAAAATTCCCTACCTCGGTCTCCTGATAAACCTGCACCCCATTTAAACCTCCGCCACTGCCGGCACTCCCTCCACCGCGAAATCCACCATTCAGGGCAGTTCGAGGCATCGTAAGATCACGCAAATAATCAAACGCCGCTGTCTTCGCCACCGAAATTTCGGGCAAACTTGGCGTAGGGGCAACAAAATCGAACTCTTTTGCTGTCGAATTAAACTTTGCCGAGCGAATAAAGTGCTCCATTTGGTTTTGAGCATCCCAAAGCACAATATTTGTCTGACCAGTGAATTCGACCTTTGCTTTGGTCATCGAATACAAACCGCAACAAGCTTCAAATGCACTGGCAATTGCCAAGGATGCAACGACAAACAAGAACCTCTTCATTTGGATTCTTTGACGCCGCTTTTCTCTCTATGGCTACATCAAAAGGTTTTCGAGCGTTGACCGATAGATTCGAACGCATTTTTCGAGCTCGTCGATGCCAACACATTCATTGGCTGCATGGATCGAAGTATTTAATGGTCCAAATTCAACGACGGGAATTTGATGAGCCGCGAAGAATCGAGCGTCGGAAGTTCCGCCACCGGTACCTTCCAATGGCCGCGAGTTGGTCTCGTTGGCAATTGCTTGGGAAACTGCACTAATCAACGTTCGATCTCGGGTGACGAACGGCTGGGCGGATGCATTCCAGACAAACTCACAGTTAAGCTTATACGCTTCTGCCATTTTTGTGATCCTCGTCTGGATGAACTCAGAGGTTAGTTCCGTGTTGAACCTTAGATTGAAATCCAAAGTGAGGCTCCCAGGAATGACATTGGTAGCTCCAGTTCCCGCTTGGATATTCGATACTTGTAATGTTGTGGGAGGGAAATTGCTGTTGCCTCCATCCCATCGAATTGCAAGCAACTCAGTTAAGAATGGAGCAAGGCGATGAACGGGGTTATCTGCGAGATGCGGATAGGCAACATGTCCCTGCCTACCAATAACTGTCATCTTGGCACTGATTGAGCCACGTCGCCCGACCTTAATCATGTCGCCGAATGCGACTTCACTCGTAGGCTCACCGACGAGCGCGTAATCAATCTTTACTCCTCGATCAACCAGCGTTTCAAGGGCACGACGTGTCCCATCAATGGCATTGCCCTCTTCGTCGCTGGTAACCATGAGTCCAACGGTGCCCTTATGATCGGGATAAGATTCAATGAACTCGATGAGCGCAATACAGAGT
>JAYUOQ010000124.1:0-4705 GCA_043760685.1 Armatimonadota bacterium
CTATGTCAACGTTCATCCAAACGATCCAACAAATCTGGTTGCAACCGCGTTTTCAAGCACCGAAATTGATCTAGCCTGGACCGATAATGCTTCCAACGAGTATGGGTTTAGAATTGAAAGGAAAACCGAGGCAGGAGACTGGGGCTTTGTTGCCGATAGACCAGCGAACTCGGTTGCTTTTCGGGATTCTGGTTTAACGAAGAAGACGAAGTATTACTACCGAGTCTTTGCCTACGCGGATGAAGATTCAAATCCTTCAAATACTGCCAACGCAACGACGTTGAACGAGAAGCCAGCGGTTCCTACTGGACTGAGCGCGATTGCGCAATCTGATAGTGAGATTCGCCTTACATGGGTAGATGCGTCCGATAATGAAGATTCGTTCATTGTTGAGAGAAGGCAGGATTCGGTTGGGACGTGGGGCGAAGTGAAGACGACAGCTCCGAATGTGGTTCTGTGGACGGATACTGGACTTACAAAGAAGACGGCTTACTCGTACCGGGTGAAGGCGCATAACGAGGTGGGCGATTCGGCGTGGAGCAACATCTCGGGTGATACGACCAAGGACACGAAGCCGAACAAGCCATTGAACCTTGTTGCGACCCCGAATTCCTATTCTCAGATTACGCTTACTTGGACGGACGATTCAAATAACGAGGACACTTTCCGCATCGAACGCAAGACGGCAACCACCTCATGGATTCCAATTGGGACAAAGATGGAAGACCAGACGTCGTTTTTTGATCCAGGATTGACGGGTGACACCACATATACCTACCGTGTATTCGCGGTTAACAATGGTGGCGATTCTGAAGCAAGCAACGAGGCTTCGGCGACCACGCTTGCGCCGCCTCCGCCAAGTGCGCCGACCAATCTCACGGCCAGAGCAGTTTCAAGTAGCCAAATTAACCTGAAGTGGACAGACAATTCAAGTTTAGAAACATCATTCGTAATTCAAAGACGAGCCGAGGGACAGCCTGGATGGAATACGATCAATACGCTTCCGGCGAATTCAACATCGTACCCAGATACGACTTGCCAAGCCTACACAACTTATGAATATCAAGTGCGAGCGCTAAATGGTGGTGGATCATCGGCATACTCAAACATCGCATCCGCCAAAACGTTCGCGCCACAACCACCGGGTGCTCAACCTTATCTAATGGCAGTGGACGTCGAAGATGGAATCGTAACTAGCGGAAGCCCGGTCACGGCATGGGTAGTTTTCTCCAAGCCGGTCACTCAACCAACGGTGGTGAATCTAGTCTCCGACAATCTCAATCTATCACAACAGAGTGTTACGTTGGCGCAAGGACAAAGCACCGCATCTTTCGCGCTAACATCCTCATTACACTCAACTTTTGGCATGGGAACAATAATGGCAAAGTGTGGTAAATACGCCCAGTCTTTCTCGGTTGTTGCTTGCGGAACCTATTTAGATCTTGACTCACCTAGTCTCCTTGGTTCCTCCACTTCAGCCGGACAATTTATCAAATGGACCTCATTAGCAAAAACTTATTTGCCAAAACAATACGGCAATTTTGTAATTAGCCGCAATATGGGACTTGGCTGGCAAACAATAGCTTCTCTTTCCATGAGTGCGTCAGGATTTCTTGATGAAGGGCAGTTTGCGCCTGCTCAATATCGTTTGGAAGTTCGAAATGCATCCGGCAACATTGCTTACGTTAACCAAACAATGTATTGTCAACCTCAGCCCGGACCAACTGGTGTCAGCATTGGGAATGTTACTTTAGACCCCGAGCAGGGAAGAATTTTATTTCCGGTATCCACGAACAATTCCTTAGGAGGCTACAAGATTTATGTTGATGGAATAAGTCGAGGCACGGCGGGCTGGGCATACAATGAGGCAAATCCAACCTTAAGTTGTGATCTTGGGAACATGGAACCTGGGATGCATACGATCGTCTTGTTTGATCCAGTTACCAGCCGCTCAAGTAACGTAGAGTCATTTACACTGAATTCGGAAACCGTGAGCCAAAAGAATGAACTATATTTCGATCCCTCCGATCCGATTGGGGCTGAATTTGCCTTTGGCTTCGATCCAAATCGGATCAGTAGCACAATAACCATTTTGAATGACCAATCATCAGTAGTCCGAGCATATTCGCTCTTTGGCCCTTTTGGGGCAATTACTTGGGACGGAAAAGACGAAAATGGACTTGCTGTTCCGGATGGCGACTACGATGTTGAAAGCGATTCAACAGGTCAACAAGGATCGAAGCATAGGCGAGCCAAGATTTCAAAATCTAGTGGTGACACAGTGATACTTTCGCTCATGACTCGCTTTCCTGGAGGTTCTGTTTCCGATGCCGCAGACTTAACTGAACAGCAGGCTGTAATGAAGGCCCTTAAGGCTCGACGTGCGATGTCTGGCTTTGGAACAACTTGCTGGATCCAACAAGAAGGAAAATCGGTTGAAATCAAGACCCGGAGGAAAATCGTCAAATGGCTAAGGACGACCTGCCAGGGATTCCACTTAACCTGCCACGGATTCGGTCCAGTACATGTTAAACCCACGGAAGTCATAACCAGCCTACGCGGTCATGACTACGCCAGGGCAGATTGGGGAGGATTGACCTTCTTCGCAGATGATTTTCAACCAAATACTGCTACAACAGGACATCTATGGTGGCAGAAGACGGTCATAATTGACGAGTATGATTCAAGAAGTGATTGCGATACTCTGGCGGTAGGAAAGTCAATGCGAATGAGGGATCCGATGCAGTTCCTGTTTCTTGACTTTTGCGATTCTTCGGGTTCCTCATACAACCTTCCACCGTTTCCTATTTCCGCTCATCCGGCGCACATATCGCAAAATGACACATGGAAAATAGCCTTTCGGTTTGGAGCATTCAACGACTCAGACATTGATCAAAGTTTCCTCCTCTGGAAAGGTGGTGTTGGTCAAAACTATGAGTCTGGTACTGACAAGTACGCATTTCTGAAGATGCGACAGGCAATCTGGTTGAAACTAGAATCAATGCCAATGTCACAGACTATAGGCGCAATTAGTTGGGCGTCTTTCGATAATTTTGTTGGACACGACGTACATACTGGTTTTCCTCCCAATAGTCCTTCCAGGCTGGACTATGGTGGTATCTTGGTCGGACTACCATGACAAAAAAGGGAGGCATTTTTATCGGAATTATGATAACGGTTGTCGCAGCGTATTTCCTTATCCCCGTTAAAACCTCACCCTCGCGTAGCGAACCTGGCATGCCTCGTTACGATATTGTCAAGGAGCTTAGGACATTGGAAGGAAAACTATTGACAGGTTACTTTGTACAAGGAGGGCTTAAGGTTTCAAATCGAGGAAGAGTTTCGAGTAGAGACCTTATTATGACGCGACAAATTGTCGGACACCTTCGTAATAGCAGAACTACTATTCCAGAGTACATTTCGCAGGGACAGAAGCTCAACGCCGTCGAATCTCTATATAGAGGACAATGTATTGGAATCACCTATATGGATCGCTTGCAGGAACGATCCCTAGTTATTCCAACAATTCCAGGTGCGGAAGAGCAGTTGTTTGGTCTGACCTGTGGGCAACTTATCAAAGAACTTTGGCGCAGAGTTTCAGACTGACGCGAAGGTATTGACCCGGGTAGCATTCAATGTTCGTTCGCGATGCCTTGGGTGATCCTCAACTTCGTAATCAGACGTGATTGAGATCTGAATCGGGAGGACTCCCGCGGGCAAATTACGAAGGACTGTTAGTCGGCGTGCCATGAGGAAGAAATTCACAAAAATAGGAATTGCTTTAACGTTCATACTCTTAGCTTTGTTCGTCTACATGTACCGAGTGCCAGATGTGCCTGTAGCGACGAGTGGCATCCCGAGGTATGACATTCGCCGAGAGTTACACAATCTCGACGGCAACTTGTTGACTGGATATATTTTAGGTGGTGGCACTAAACTCTCGAACAACGGTCGAATCGTAAGCCGCGACATATTCAAAGCCCACGAACTGGTCGTCAGATTACGTGAAAGTACAACAACATATCCTGCATTTGTTGCGCAGGGCGAAAAAATGCACGGACTGTCCTCTGCAGCAAACCGGTTCCTAGACATCACTTACCTGGACGGTATTCATGAGAAGTTTGTGAGAATCCCAATTAGCCCTGGTATCGAAGATCAATACTTTGGTCCAGTTTGTGGACCGGTGATTGCGGATATTTGGAAAGATGTCTCCGAAACCGAAGAGGACCAACTTAAAGGGACACAGCCAAATTAGCCGGCTAAGTAAGGAAATTGGCTGTTTGTTGAGCTTGAGACGACGTCAGCAATCCTGGTAAGCGCAGATAAGCCAATTCAGGGGATGCAACTTTCGCAGAGTATGGACAAAGAGTTTGTTCCTGCTCCTAACGGCGGTGGAGGTCCAATTGGCGATCCAATGATGGTTGGGATGCTGACCATGAACACCAACAACTGGCAAACCAATGTGAACATTATCGGTTCGGAAGGGTTTGCGAGCTATGTGACTTTGGTGTCTCGTGACTTCTTTATGACGTCCATGACTTTGAATGGCAACCCAATCAATGGATGGCAGTACATTGGTTCTTCTCCTTACAAGTACGTTCGAGTGCCCCTTAGTGCGGGAAACAACGTCATCAACGGAACGGTCATTACCGGCTCACGCGGTACAGCGTCAGCAAAGTTTATGGCGATGAACTACGCCTTTGGC
>JAYUOQ010000125.1:0-4692 GCA_043760685.1 Armatimonadota bacterium
CAAGGAATTGGCCAAAGTTCGACAGTAATTTCAATTTCACGCGGAACGGTCCGCGTCAAGTTTAACGCAGAGACATTGAACTTCAGTGTCGGAGGAAACCCAAATGCAAAATAAAAAGATACGAGCGGCCCTAGTTGGGCTCTTTGTTGTGGCTTCAGCAATGTCTGCCGCACAAGGTCGTGTTAACGGAGTCTCGGTCTCTAAGTTGTCGAGCGGAGTTGAAGTTCTGATCCAAGGATCAGGGCTCAAAGACCCTAAGGCAACTTTCGGAGAAACAGATAAGGTCTACACCCTTGAATTCGACGCCCCTTTCTCCGGAAAGCAAGAAAAAGTTCAAGTTTGGACAAACGGACTAGAAACAGTTCAAACGACTAAGCTTGGAACAAAAACCCCTAGGACGAAGTTTGTCTTTACCTTTACAAAGGGCGTTATTGCCTCAATTGCAAAAGTCGACAAAGGTTTTAAGATTTCGTTCGAATCCAACGATCTGAAGTCTGCAGTCAAGACTAAATCTCAAACCGCAACTAGTCAAAAGAGCGTTGTCGATGCTCATCTTGACTTGGCTCACTCGCTCATGCTAACTGCCTTTCAGCCGTTCTCGAATGAAATGGCAACGGAATTGAGCGACTTACCCAAAGCGGCAAAAAGCCCACAGGCATCCTCAAGAACCCAGGGCAAGTCATTGCCTATGGCTTTCGCGGTTACATCCCAAAAGTTAGGTTCAGCAACGTATGTCGCGGCAAACACTTTTGCTCCGACAAAAGAAACGAGAGTGTCAGACAAGAAAGCTACCGAGAAAAAGCATTTGGTGGCTGACCCCAAAGTCACGCCAGTAACCGCAAAGGCAACAGCAAAAGTTGAACCAACAACCGAGAAAAAGGTTTCGGATCATAATGCTGTCGTAAAAGCTCCAAAGGTCACTAAGGTTGAGGCGAAGGTTCCTGAAAAGGTAACCCCACCCGTCGTCACGAAAGCTCCAACAAAGACTCCAGCTCCTGTTGCAGTCAAAAAGCCTACCATCACCAAGGCAAGTTCATTTGAGCCTAAGCCTTTTAGTGATATCAAGGTCAAAGAGGGCCGGGTGACCTTGGATTTTGTAAACACCGAAGTAGTTCAAATCTTGAAGTCTTTGGCGCGACAAACGAACTCAAATATTGTTACGTCACCTGACGTTACAGGAAAGCTTTCCATCAAGGTCGAGAATGTCTCAATAAAGGAATCGTTGAACTTGGTTACTTCGTTAGCCGGTTTAAGGTTTGCCCAGATTGGAAAGACGTTTGTGGTCACTTCCCCCGCCAAGTTCCTTGAAACCATGAGAAATGTTCAAGGTTCCCAAGAAGAGATGACTCTCTCAAGAATTGTCCCCATTTACAGCGGCCAAGGCAATCAGATCAAAGTAGCGGTTCTCAAGTCAGTTTCCTCCGAGAATGCGTTTGGTCGATTTGAACTTGTTCTTCCTTCCGATAAGACTGTTGTCAGCGGCACCCAAAAGATGGGAGCTGACAAAAAGGACGAGGACAAGGGTGGAACCAGTATCGCTACTCAATCCGCCGACTCCGCAGTTGATGCTTATGTGATGCTTATTGGCTCACCTGGTCGACTCGATGAAGTTGAGCAATTGGTTCAAGGTATTGACCGACAACTATGCATGGCCCTCGGCATGAAAGTTTCGGCAAACAACAATCAAACCATTTCAACTTACTATGTGCATGGCGGTCGGGCATCCGATCTCGTCGAAGCACTAGCAGGAAAAGGTAAGACAAACGTTGGAACCGCCGAACTTCACTCAACCCCTACCGGCAGCATTTCGCGACAAGCAATTGTTGTTACAGGTCGAGAAGATGAAGTGAAGTCGATTATCAAAGCACTCGCTCAATTAGATGGCGAAGAGACTTCTGAAGTCAGCGAAATCAAGATGGTTGACCTGCTTTATGTAGACCCCCGAGCCCTCCGAGAGTTCATTGTTGCTCAAGTTCCTGGCGTAACATGCGTCATCGCTCCAAACGGGGTTATGAACTCAAAAGTGTACGTTCAAGACGCAATGCGAACTCAAAGTGAGCAACGTGGTACGAACCAGCCGGCTCCACAAGGCGGCGGCACAGCTCAAGCCAGTGGTCAAGGTCAATCTCAAGGTACTCAGCAAGCTGGTACAACCGGAGAATCAAAACAAGGAAAAGAACAAGCCGATACCGGCGTCACCCTTCCATTCAATGATTTTGAGAAGACCGCAGTACCAATGAGACTAATTATCAAAGGTAGCCATGCTCAAGTAGAAAATGCTTTGGCACTCGTGCGATCAACTGATATTGCTCCAAGGCAAGTTGCTTTGGAAATGAGAGTCATGGAACTAAGCCGAGAGGAATTGCTCAAGCTTGGAGTTGATTGGAATCTCTTTACAAGTGGTGCAATCAAGACCATATCGTTGAACAATTCACAGCCAAATGCTTCAAACAAGCTTGGCGTAACAATCGGTGGAAGAGACCTTTCGGGCGACGTTGGAATGAGCCTCGACTCAATTTCAAACGGAACAAACCTCATCTCACGACCAAACTTACTTTGCAATGATGGACGAGAGAGCGAAGTATTCGTAGGCGATGCGATTCGATATGTCGAATCAATCATCTCTGGCCAAAACGGTCCAAGTGTAACAACTGGTACCGTGCGAGCTGGAGTCCGACTCTCTTGTTTCCCTCGAATCGGCGGAGACAACGTTCTCAATCTCGACATTCGAACGGCAATTACCTACTTGAAGGGATTCAAAACAGTTCCTCAAATCGGTGGAGAATTGCCTCAAACCAGTGAACGAACAGCACAAAACTCGATCACGCTCAAGGACGGCGAGACCTTTGCGATTGGTGGACTCATTCAACAACAGGATGTTGTCGAAATGAGTGGATTGCCAATCCTCAAGGACCTTCCTATCTTGGGTCAGTTCTTCCGAAGAACAACGAAAAACAAGATCAAGACTGAACTCGTGATCTTCGTAACCGCTAAGGTCGTTGGACCGGACAAAGCTAGAGCCATTCCAATGGCTAAGGACTCAGACATCATGAAAAACAAAACTGGATTGCCAGGAGGACGAGGCTAACCATGAAAAAATATGGAATAGTTGCGATCCTCGCTGGTCTCATCGTTGGCTGCGGAGGCGCTGGAGACACCAGTCACCTATCGAGCCTCTATCGAGGATCATGGTCTGGAACATGGAACAGCTCTGATGCAAATGATGGCGGGGCAATTAGCCTCATCGTTACTGCAGACGGAAGCTTTACTGGTTCGATCGCAAACAAATTTGCATCAGGCACCTTTGGAGGACAGATCAACAAGGCCGGTGGGCTAACCGGCGTCGGTAGCTTTACTTCCGGCGGCAACATGATCGTCGGCGGTGCCGTGACCATGAGTAGCGGAAGAATTTCAAGCAACTTTAGCTACCTCGTTAACGGCATTCAATATGGCGGCAGTTTCGACTGTGGAGCAGCTGGTGGTTCAACGGGAACAACCTCAGGAGGAGGATAACTATGTCAAAAGCAAAACTAATGATTGCCGCAATTGGCACACTACTCATCGGATGCGGAGGTTCAAACGGACTATCTGGTTTTCCAGATCCACCAAATGATCCACCGCTTCGTCCAACCGGACCTGGCGTAGATGGTGGAAGCGTTCTTCGAACTTACCGAGCTGGCGATACATGGGAATTCACAATTGGAGGAACCATGTTGAGAGAGGATTATGACGATCAACAGAAGTTGAAGTCGAAAACTTCCGGTCCAGTAACTGGTCAAATGATTCGACAGGTTAGTGCCGTAACTTTCCAAGGCGCTCCGGTCTTAAAGTTCACGGATACTTTGAGCTATAAAATCAATGGTGGCCTAAATGTTGTCGAAATTCTTGAGACCTATGGTGAACAGCAACTCGATGGTTCTGTAACGATGATGGGGCGAAGAGATAACAACGCTGATGCTGGAGTCGCAACGAAGTCATGGCTTCCAGGCACTTTCACGGCAGGAACAAACGTTGGTGGACAGGCGAACTTTACGGGAATCACAAACCCCGGCGACTTCTTCCAAACATCAACTGCCTTTACAGCAACAAACTCTAGCACGGTTACTTCTTCGACAGCCGTTCCTTTCAACACATGGAGAACCGTTTACTCGGATTCCTATGTGCACAACTGGGATGCTATCGATCGATTCCTGAACACCAGTGAATTCATTGGTATGGGATATCGATGGAAGTCCGTCGAATCAGTAAGCTCGATTGACGAATGGTGTCCGCTTTGGGGTGCGCCTGTCCAACGGGCATATCAAACGACGAGAACCGACTCTATTATTGATTCGATCAACAATAGCAACGGAATCATCACATACTCATATCACATCGAAAAGCGATCTTTGGATCTTAAAATGGTCCTGAAGGCTCACTCCCTTCAATAAAGCTTCGCTCGTTTCTTTCGAGAGCCCTTGGCTTTTGCCAAGGGCTCTTTTTCTTGTTCACCTGCCAAATAGGCAAAATCTTTAGATCTATAGGTGACTTCTCCAATTGGTCGGAGTGGTAAAGCAATTGACGCAACGGCAGCCTCCGCGGCTATCCCCATTGGCAAGCGGGACTTGACGAATGGACGTTCAAAAATTTGGGAGAATAGCCAACTGGCGATCAAAATAACCGGCAAAGCCACAACCAAGAGGTAGACCATCG
>JAYUOQ010000126.1:0-4692 GCA_043760685.1 Armatimonadota bacterium
CATGGAACGTGGAAGGATAAGACTTTTGAGAATCACTCCACCAAAGTGGAAGTTACCGTTCGACGAGCGGATTGGGACATGCTGGCAGAGAATGTCAGAGCCGGAAAAAACACGGTCGTTGAATTTAATATTGATAATCGATGGATCAAGGGGCCAATCGAAGTTCATAACGTAGTTGCCGAGCTTAAAGGCACGGAGTTCCCTGATGAAATCGTTGTGCTTGGTGGACACTTAGACTCTTGGAATTCGCCAGGATCGCAAGGTGCCAGCGACAATGGAACGGGCTCAAGTTCTACGCTAGAGGCCGCAAGACTACTGATGAAGAGCAGGGTTAAACCAAAGCGCACCATCCGATTTATTCTCTTCTCAGGCGAAGAGCAAGGTTTGTTAGGTTCAACTGAGTACGTAAAACAGCATGAGGCTGAACTACCGAAGATTAGTGCCTGTATTGTCGATGATGGTGGATCCAATTATGAATCGGGGGCGTCGGGATACGCATCATGGGAACCGTTCTTCCGACCATCATTTGAGCTCATGACGAAGTCTTTTCCTTCTATGCCAATGAAATTCTCACCATCAACAAACTATGATGCGAGCGGAGGAAGTGATCAGGCATCATTTTGGGCCAAGGGAATTCCATCCGTGTTTATGGGTAAAGCTGGAACGCAAAAGTACCTCCATATTTGGCACACCCAATATGACCGATACGAAGAGGTTATTCCCGAGTATCTGAAGCAAGTGGCGACCAGCATGGCAGTTGTTAGTTTCAATATCGCGAACGCAGATTCGATGATGCCAAGAAAGTGAGCGACTCTTCTTTCCTTGGCTTAGATCCATCTTCGTTTGGCTTATCGCCTGAGTTGAGTGCTGACATTCAATTGTTGGATCAGGTCCTTGGCAAAGTTCTGCTCGAGCAAGAAGGGGCTTGGATTATCGAATCCGCCCGCCGCTTGGTTCATGAACCGTCCTGTTCTTTGGCGGACATTTCTTGTAAGGAGTTGGAGTTGTCGGAAGGGTTACGAGATCTTGGCAAAGCGTTCACGATGCTGTTTCAGCTGATTAATTCAGCCGAACAAAAAGAGATTGTTCGGGTCAACCGGACGAGAACCGTGAATGGGAAACGCCGTGAGTCGATTCGAGAAACGGTTCAGAAAGTTTTTGCTGAGCATGGACGAGAAGGTTTGTTGGCTGCCGTAAATCGGTTATGGATTGCTCCAACCTTAACCGCTCATCCAACGGAAGCAAAGAGAAAAGTCGTCCTCGATAAGCTTCGCGAAGTCTCTCATTTACTGGCCCAACAAACCGGATCCAATGATCTTAATGCTCCTTTGGATGCCGGGTCAGACACCGCGTTTGAACTTGAAAACGTGATCATCGAGCTATGGCACACTGACGAGATGCGGTCACAAAGGTTGACCGTCGATGAGGAAGTACGGAACTCCTTGTACTTCTTTGATCGAACCATTTATGAAGTCATCCCTTGGTTGTATCGCGACTTGGAAGATGCTTTGGAAGAAGTTCTTGGCGAACGAATCGTGGTGCCGGACATCATTCGCTATCACTCTTGGATCGGTGGTGACCGAGATGGAAATCCGAACGTTACTGCCGCGGCAACCCTTGATGCCGCGACGACTATGCAAAAGATGGTGGTCCCTCGGCACAGAGGGGAAATTGAGAAGCTGCGATGGGAGTTCACTCAATCGACCAAGTTTGTTGGCGAAGTAGCGGCAGTTCGTGAGGAGACAACGAAGTTCGACCAATACCTGACCCAGCCAGAACGCGAGCGGTATGCGCAAGAACCCTATGTACTTTTGCTTCTCGGCTTATTTGGGTTCATGAACGACAATCCAACTTCCTTAACGGGAGTTGAGGGTGCATTGAAAGCGATTCAACACTCGATTGCCTCCACCGAAGGAAGTCACCTACCGTTGCGAAGTAGCCTTCAAGATACGCTCCGTCGAGTCCGAGTCTTTGGCAACCACTTAGCCAATATTGATATTCGTCAACATTCAAAGCTTCATGAGAAAGCCATGGGATTGCTTTTAGCTCAAGCCGGAGTTCTGGTATCTCCTGGATCATATTCAGAACTTTCTGAACCAGAGCGCATTGAGGTTTTGGTAAGGGAAATCACGAGTTCTCGCCCTCTTATTCGAACTGCCAATGACGAAGCTCTTGGCATGGTCCTTGGTCCGGTCGCTCTCATGGCTAATGACCCGTCAATGGGTACCTACATCACATCGATGTCTACTTCGGTAAGCGACATGCTCGAAGTGATGCTATTCCTCAAAGAAGAAGGTGTGCTGGGCAACAAACCAAACATTGTTCCTCTCTTTGAGACCGTCGATGACCTTCAGCACTGCGGTCCGCTCTTGCGCCAGATTTTTGCTTTGCCAGTCTATCGGGCTCATATTGACGCCATTGGTTACCAAGAAGTCATGCTAGGCTACAGTGATAGCAGTAAGGACGGTGGTTATCTTGCGGCGAACTGGGCGTTACAATCGGCAATGCGAGAAATTGCTGCCGTATCGGCAGAAACTGGAGTCCCGATCAGAATGTTTCATGGCCGAGGCGGAACGGTTGGACGTGGTGGCGGTCGAGCATCTCAAGCGATCCTGAGCCAGCCAAAAGGGGCCTTTAACGGTCAGATTCGGTTTACCGAGCAAGGCGAGGTGATCTCGTTCCGCTATTCCTTGCCGGCAATTGCTCATCGACATCTGGAGCAGATTGTTTCGGCTTGCTTGCTCGCGACGGCTTCGCCGAATGAGCGAGACTATGACTCCGAGTTTGAAGAGGTGATGGAAAAGCTAGCCGATGTCTCGCGAGCTGCCTATCGAAAGTTAGTCTACGAGACTGATGGCTTTTGGGAGTTCTATACGCAGGCGACTCCGATAGATCACATTAGCCTCTTGCCGATTGCTTCCCGCCCGGTGTATCGTCCTGGCGGCGCGGCTGAAGGGGTCGAGGGATTACGGGCTATCCCTTGGAACTTTGCATGGGTGCAAAGCCGGGCATTGTTGGTCGGGTGGTATGGAGTGGGAACTGCGCTCTCTGGCTTTTTAAGCGAGGGTGGCGAAGCGACGCTTCGAACGATGTACAAGGAATGGCCATTCTTCCGCACCGTTATTGATAATGCTCAATTGGAGTTGGTTCGTGCGCACATGGAAACCGCCGCGTTGTATGCTGGCCGTGCAACTGACCAAGGTATTTGGGGAACAATATTGCATGAGTTTGAATTGACCCGCATGTCACTTTTGGCGGTTACTGGCGAGAATGATTTGTTGGAAAACTCGAAAGTTATCCGGCAGACGGTTTCATTTCGGAATCCTCTGACTTTGCCCATCAATAAGCTTCAGATCCACTTGATGGATCGATGGGAGCACCTGTCCGATGAGGACAAACAGGGGACTTGGCGGGAAGCAATGTTGCAGTCAATCGCGGGAATCGCGGCGGCTATGCAAAGCACCGGATAGGTTCCAGCTATTGTCGATAGCTATATTGCCTGCCACATAGTCGGTTGTTCAATGGCCCTTGGTATTATCCTTGGCCCTGCTTCGGCTTTGACTCATTCTTTGATTGAAGAACCTTCTTAACGGCTCTCCGAAATGCATCAAGAATTTTTTGAGACTCCTCGCTTGGCTTTTTTTCAATTGCTTTAGAGTTTTTCATCAATTAGATTTGGTGTTCCACCGCTGTTATCGTACTCCATCCAAGTATCCACAAGATCCTTATATTTTGACTCTAGCAATTGCAAACTGCGAACAAATCTGCGTCTAATGATGGGTTCAGAAATATTGTGTCCACCGCTTTCCACTCGGTTTTTTACTCTGGCGACCGCAAGGTCAGCACTGGTTAAGTGAACATAGCATAGATGAACTGAATACCCTCGGCTCTGCCACTCGGTGATACGATTAACCAACCAGGTGCCAGCCAGGGTCGTTTCCAAAGCGAAGTCAAGTCTTTGTGCAACCAATTCGTCAATGCGTTTCAACATTGCTCGGCCCGATGCAATTCCAGCGGTCTCGGGAGCAAAAGGCGATATGCCTTTAGCGATCATATCGGCGTTGATAAACTGAATGACATTGCCTTCATTTGGCAAATACTCTTGTGCCAACGTCGTTTTGCCCGCTCCATTTGGACCTGCAAATATGTAAATCTTTGGCACTTCTTGTTGTTACCGCCCTTGCTTTCCTAACGAAGAAATTGTCATTTTGGTTGCTATTACAAGAGGACCCTTCTCAAAATCACTTATCCTTGGCATCCCCAAAAATCCTTTTGAAGACTAATTACGGCAGGTTGACGCACAAAGCCAAGCTTATCGTTGACTTTTAACATTGGGGCATTTCGTGTATCGTTATCGGTCTTGATTGTAGCGATTCCCAATCGCTTTACTTCAGTTGCTTGGGCTACTTTTAGTGCGAGGGCAACTCCCTTTTTGCGGTAATCGGAATGAACGCCGGTCAACCATTGATCAAATTGATTCAGTTCGGTGTCATGAAAGCCAGCAGCAAACCCAATCATTTGTCCATTTTGGTAGGCGAACAGAGTTGCAGATCGAACCAAATCGGGCTCGGTCATGATTTGCTCTTCAAAAAATTCAAATGCCAATGGAGTTGGCGGCGAACTTCTTGGGACATCATGGCGGACGAGACAAATGAGGTCGTACCATTCCCGCCTAGTCTGTGGTGAGTCGAA
>JAYUOQ010000127.1:0-1887 GCA_043760685.1 Armatimonadota bacterium
GCAGCTTGGCTACAACAACTTAGAGTCTTATACCGACCCTCAAGAAGCATTACCTAGACTTCTGAATTCGAGTGTCGATTTGGTTCTCCTAGACATTCAAATGCCAAACGTTTCTGGCTTCGATGTCCTAGAAAAGATTCGGGACAACAAACATGAAAACGAATTTCGGCCGGTCATGGTCTTGACCGCCGATGCAACCCCTTCAACCAAAAGAAAAGCCCTTGCCCTCGGCGCAGATGACTTTCTGACAAAACCGTTTGAAGCATATGAAGTGGCTCTTAGAGTCAAAAACTTGCTACGAACAAGACTCATGTATAAAGAGATGACGTTAGAAAATGATCTCCTAGAGCAACGGGTTTTAGCCAGAACAAAAGAGCTTGAAGAAGTCCAACTTGAAGTTGTTGATCGCTTGGGTCTGGCAACCGAATACCGAGACGATGACACCAAAGCTCATACAGGTAGGGTTGGTGAAATGGCATCAAAGCTTGCCAAGGCAATGGAATTGCCATCTCGATTTTCTCATTTGTTGCGTTTAGCCGCTCCCCTTCACGACATCGGCAAAATCGGCATTTCCGATTTGATTCTGCTCAAAGAAGGAAAATTGACGGATGAAGAGTATGAAACGATGAAGAAGCACTGTGAAATCGGGGCTTCAATTCTTTCCGGAAGTAAGTCAGAAATCCTTCAACTTGCCCAAGAAATTGCTATATCGCACCATGAACGTTGGGATGGGCGAGGGTATCCAAACCAACTCGCAGGCGAAGACATACCACTTTCAGGACGTATCGTTTCAGTGGTTGATGTTTTCGATGCACTCACCCATGAACGAACCTATAAGAAGGCTTGGCCCATCGAAGAAGCACTTATGGAAATCAAAAAGAACTCGGGTACTCAATTCGATCCGACAATTGTCAAAGCCCTGATGACCCTATTCCCGAGTCAATTGGCAAAAATGGCGGCCTGATACAGCGCACAAAGTTCACAAAATCTTATAAGATTAGGGGGTTATGTCCCTTTGTGCTCTCATGCTACTTTCCGCGGTCGCCATGCCTCGCCCTACTCCTTTCTACATGAGCGTCCAAGCTTGGTCGTTCAACCCTTATTCGGCGTTTGAATCTATTGAGCGTGCTTCCGATGCTGGTTCAAAGTACATCGAGTTCTTTCCGGGGCAAGCGCTTAAGCCTGGCTCAAAATCGGGAATGGGACCTGGTTTAACTGACACCGAACTGTCTGAGCTACGAACCCAGCTCGACAAATATGGAGTCACTCCTGTCGCATTTGGTGTTGTCGGAATCGATCAAGATTATTCAAAAGCCAAGCCGCTGTTTACTTGGGCTAAGAGCATGGGGATCAAAGTCATCAATACCGAGTCAACTGGTTCGATTGACACCATCGAGAAGCTGGTCAAAGAATTTGACATCAAAGTTGGGTTCCACAATCACCCCAAGCAACCTAACAATCCAAAGTACGTCATATGGGATCCAAATTATGTTTATAACTTGGTCAAGGACCGAGACGTTCGAATCGGTTCCTGCGCAGACATTGGACACTGGGTTCGAAGTGGACTTAAGCCAATCGATGCCCTTAAAATTCTCAAGGGTCGAGTGGTCAGTAGCCACCTGAAGGATCTCAACAAGTTTGGCGAGGGCGCACAAGACGTCCCCTATGGCACGGGAGTTTCAGACATTGCAGCTGTGCTTTCTTATTACGATAAGATCGGACTCAAGGGCAGCGTTTCGGTCGAATACGAGTACCGGTACGAAGCAAATGTTAACTATGTCGCTCAGTGCATTGGCTTTGTTCGAGGGTTCTTCGGAAAGTAGGATTCGCACTTTTCACCAGTAGGCAAAAAGGAATGATTGTTTTAGCATCAATTAGTTTGTTGGC
>JAYUOQ010000128.1:0-1882 GCA_043760685.1 Armatimonadota bacterium
CCGGATCAGCGACAACTGTCTCGGCAACAATTTCTTCGGACAACTATGCCACCTCCAGTTGCTTTGACTCAGTAATTGCATGTTCTGATTCTTCTTCCCAATCAAGGGCACCGACCCTAACCACATAGGCATAGGCAAGTATCCAAGTCAGCATATAAGCCAAAAATTCGAAAAAGCTTGTCTTGAGGAATCCGATGTCGGACGTTTTATAAACCGTCATCCAAGCCCACAAAAAGACAACTTCAATATCGAACAGAATGAAGACAATTGCAATCACGAAGAACTTGATTGGAAAACGTTCTCGAGCATCGCCAATGGGGGCAACGCCACATTCATACGGAGAACCCTTATAAGGGGTGTTCCTTCGTGGGCCCAAAACCCAACTGATTGTTGCGAAGACTACGCAGAGAGTTGCCGCCAGTCCCATTGCCGCAAGAATCCCAAGATATGGTCCCATTAGACGAAAAGATACCCAATGTTGGCTCTGTAAGTGGATAATAAAGTAAGACGATGGATCAACCTGCGCTCCTTAACAAAATTGTCCAAAAGGAGAATCTTTCGATGTCCGAGGCAAACCTTCTCATGGGAGCTATGGTCACCGATGGAACTTCTGCTCAAATCGGAGCATTTTTGACCGCACTTTCTATGAAGGGAATCCAAGTTGATGAACTTGCTGGTTTCGCTCAGAGATTAAGGGATGACGCTGTTCCCGTAAAGTGCCACGTCACGAACCACATTGATACCTGCGGAACGGGAGGCGGTGTATCTTCATTTAACATTTCAACCGCCGCGGCAATCATCGCGGCCGCCGCTGGGGCAGTCGTCGCCAAACATGGCAATCGTGCCGTAACCGGAAGATGTGGCAGCGCAGATGTGCTGGAAGCAATTGGTGTGCCGATCTGCGAAGAGCCAGAATCGGCGGCTAGAAGACTTGAAAACCTTGGCTTTGCCTTTCTTTTTGCGCCAAAATTCCATCCAACGGCAGCCCGAATTGGTCCAATAAGAAAAGAATTGCCGTACCGAACAGTTTTTAACATGTTGGGACCTTTGCTGAACCCTGCAGGAGCAAAGCGTCAAATCGTGGGAGTTTGGGATCCAGGTTTGCTTAACTTGGTTGGAGAGTCTTTGCTTAAACTCGGATCGGAATTCTCAATTGTCGTTCACGGTGAGCCGGGGCTCGATGAAATCTCACCGATCAGTACAACCCAAGTGCGAATCATTGAAAATGGAGAAATGAGAAGGGAAGAGTGGACTCCTGCCACATTCGGAGCCAAGCCTGCCGAGTTTTCTGCATTACTGGCTGGCGAGACTCCATTAGAAAATGGAGAAATGCTTATTGAGGCAGTTACCGAAATTCATTCATCTAAGTGCCAAGCGGTCCTACCAAGTGCCGCTGTAGCCGTGCGGTTAGCTGGTTTAGCCGATTCTTGGGTAACTGGTTATGAATTAGCGAGGGAAACCGTCCGATCTGGTCTTGCTTCCGAGAAACTAGAACTTTTGAGGAAGGATCTTTGACGATCCTCGAAAAGATTTTTGAAACGAAACGAAGGGAAGTCCAAAGGGCAAAAGAGGTAGTCAGCGCCCATACTCTTCGTGCGATGGCGGCTGGCATGCCACCACCGAAAGGATTTCGCGATGCCCTGATCCGCAACGCAACTAGACCAGCCCTGATTGCGGAAGTCAAAAGGGCGAGTCCTTCACAGGGACAAATTGTTGAGGGTGAATTCGATCCTGTAAAGATTGCCCAAACCTATGAATCCTCAGGAGCGGCTTGTCTTTCGGTTCTCACCGACATTGACTATTTTCACGGATCGCCTCAATATCTTCAGGATGTTCGCCGAGCGGTTAAAATTCCATTGTTAAGAAAGGACTTCATTTTTGA
>JAYUOQ010000129.1:0-4644 GCA_043760685.1 Armatimonadota bacterium
GGGGGAGTCGCTGAGTCCTCGAAGCGGTGGGGGTTGATCTGGCGGAGCCTGGGTACCACCTGTTAAGTTTCGGACGAAATCAGAGGAACAATAGACCCCATTGCCTCGAAATGAAATCCTAAATGACTTGCAAGTTCTGAACATCCGTCACCTGGTCGCCTTCAACAACTTCCGACTTTGCTCAATAACCTCGCCGAAGGCGAATACCTCGTTGGACAGAGAGGTCGGTGAAACAAATCTTAAAAAGTCAATCGAAAATGCTTGTTGAACCGGGTGAGTCGATTGAGCAAAGCGAATACGTATCCAATAGTAACCTCCAATACGCTAAATTACTTGCAAATTCTGAACATCCGTTGCCTGGTCGCCCTCAACCACTTCAAGCTTCTGCTCAACAAATGGCTTAGGCTTCTTAGACCGATCCTGCTTTGGCCACAAATAAGGCAATGTCTTCGAAAGCACACTTTCTTCGCCAAACGTACCCAGTACCAATGACCGATACTGCACGGCCCGATTAATCAAGGCCTGATGGTGTTGGCGACGGACTGACCGCTGGTGCCGCTCCTGGGCAAACGCTCGTTCCCGCGCCTTGAATGCTGCACGAATCACATTGATGCCCTGCACAAACGCCTCGAGGGTTGTCCCATCGGGCATGATAATCGGACTCACTCGATTGATTCTCTTCCAAACCAAATGCGTCTTGTCGACGGAAGCCATAAACTTTGCTTCATGGGAGCGCACGTCCGGAAGAGCAGGCAAATCTTTTGCGTAATCAGGGTGAAGACCGCGAACCAGGAAGGCAAATCGCTGCATGATCGCACGCATGTTGGTTTTGTACAACCAAAGGTTCTCGCTTGCCCGATCACGTTGCCCTACGATATGATCAATGCTGGCTCCAAGCTGATCAAACTGCTCAAGTCCAAGTTCAAATGAGGCAACCGAATAATCGCCTTTGAGAACAATTCCCGAACCTAAAAGCGACTGATTTGAGTTTTTCCAATGCTGGGCAATGCCTTCAAAAATCTCCTTGGCGTCGCTTAAATCAAGTATGGTTTGTCTCATCCTTAAGGCATCTACGATACCAGTTTGATGGGTATCCAGGTCTCCGTGTTTTTACCGTTATTCTGATTGCTTCGAGAGTGATTCAGTTTATCCGAGAACCTAATTTGAGAACCCTTGTATTCAGATGTGTCACCTAAAAATTCTTTGGAATGGTAGCCATACCAATACGCCCGCTTAGCTTGTAAACTGGCACCATGAATTATTGGCTTTTCAAGTCCGAACCTGAAACCTATTCCATCGATGATCTCGAACGGGCAGGGAAGCCAGCCATGTGGGAAGGATGTCGAAACTACACCGTCCGGAATTTCTTTAGAGACTCCATGGCCGATGGCGACATGGCGTTTTTCTACCACTCAATCGCCGATCCGACGGGCATTGTTGGCACCATGCGCGTCGTCGGGAATGCCTATCCTGACCCAACCCAATTCGATCCGCTCAGTGACTATTACGACGAGAAAGCCCCGAAGGACGGCTCTCGATGGATCCTTCGCGATGTCGAATTTGTAAGCAAATTCAAACGAGTGATAACACTTTCCGAACTTCGAACAGTCGCCGGACTTGAAGACATGTTCGTCGTAAGAAAAGGTCAAAGACTCAGCGTCATGCCCGTTACCAAAGCAGAGTGGGACATTGTCATGGGCTTAGCCGGCATTTAGCACTGCAATCAGAAAATGAATTATAAACAGTTTCTCGCATGGCTAATTAGCTATCAAGCCGTTACTTGGCTTCTTATCTGGCTAAACCTGCGAACGCCTTGGGTCGACAAGTTAGACGGGTCCGTTCGTCCCACAACCAGCCAAGTGATCTTGATGGGGCACATTTATACCGGACTATTTTTCGCAACCATTATCGTCTTCATTTTCATCTTCATGCGTGTTTGGCGAGCTTCAAACCGCCGCAGATAAGGCACAGAGGCTGGCATCGTGCCCGCTAACTACGACCCACCGAATTTAGTCCAAAAAACACGTTGGCATCACCTATTGGATTCGAACAAGAAATAGTGTAAAGTTCAGGTATGAGCCTCACTGTCATCGTCGCCTCCCTCCTTCTTACCAAGGATTTGCAAAAGCAAAAGACGAATCCACCTCCAACAAAGCCGTCCCAAACCGCTCCAACGTTGGGAACCGTGCAACTTCCAGGTGACAACGGAAAGATTGGGGTGACATACCAGTTAGGTGCCAAAGGATCAGAACTTCACTACACCCTTGATTCCGCATCCGTGGCGCCTTACTATTCGGCACCAGAGGATGTCTTGGTGGCAGGCGAGAACCAGAGGATGTTAATCCTGAACTTTACGGTGCAAAACCCACAAAAGGAAGAAATGCGACTTGGGGCAACAACCTTTGCCTTCACTGCCGTCTCACCAGACGATGAAAATTTCAAATTTAGTGGCTATATCCTCGGTCAACCAAAGAGAATGCACATGGAGCAGAGTCTTAAACCTGCCCAAAAAGTTAAATGCACAGTTGCTTTCCCTATCTATGCGACTGGCCCCGTCACAAAAGTAATGGTAGAAAAGGGCTCCGGAAGTCCGATTCTGCGCTACGATCTCACCGGAAAATTGACTGGAACGTACGATGTCAAAAATTTAGGGGCTAACGTTGATCCCGCGACCGGAAAAGAGAAGAACCCGGTATCGGCATGGTCGGCAAACGGTGTTGATTACGCCCAGACAAGTTGGATGCCTGAACTACCTAAAGACAAACTAATTGACATGGGCGAGTTTGGGGTCACCTACGATGGCTGGGAATTCACCTCAGAAAAAATCAAAGGGTATGCGCCATCAACGGGCTTTAAGTATCTGGTTCTGAAGGCAAGCTTTTCTAACTTGATCGCCAAAGATGCATTCCTGAGCTTCGCCTACTTCGATTGGTCGGTAACCGATGGATCTGGACAAAAGCTTCCGTGGAACAAGGACATCTTGTTTGCTGGCAGTGACACACCGGTTTACCAAAAGCTCGTGAATGGAGAAGATCCGATTAAGACCAGAGTGTATTTCCAGGTCCCAGCAACAATGAATTCCTTCAGCGCGAGCCTAACGCACGTCGCTTCGAAGAGAAAAATGAAACTTTCGACCCAGTGAACAAAACCAGTTCAGGATTGCTAGTCTCCCTTTAATGAATGCCAAATTTTCTCGTCAATGATTTTCCCAATTTATGAGTAGAACATCTTATGGTTCTAGCCGCCCTAATCCTGTGCGTTTTAACGCCCGAGCCAACCGGCTACGATCGACTCGCGGGCGAGTACCGCGGCCCAATGTATTTTTATGACCTAACCGAAAAGACAAATAAATCATTCGAGATCGGTTTAAAGATCATCGGCGATAGTGAAGGCTCCACTTGGACCGTCAAATACCGCTACGCTCCACCTCAATATCAACTCGAATTCCATACAGGAACTGCCATCACAGGAGAAACTCAATGGCTAGAGCTTGGCCTGAAAGAAAAGAACTCCTTTAAACTCTCCAATTGGCGAGACTTCTCCCAAAACAAATCGAATTGGTTCGAAATTGAACGCCCCATGATCTCCGACCGAGGCGTTCACAACTTCCGTCGTCGCTTTACAATCAAAGAAAACGGCGATCTTTGGTCCGAGAAATGGATCCAATTCAAGGGCAAAGACTGGGAGTTCAGCCACCGAATGGAATTGCAGAAAATTCGCTAAATGAAGAAGCAGTTTAGGTAAACGAAAAATTCTACGGAAATCAAATACTCCGGTCAGCTGCCTTCACTGCCTGAATTTCGACGGAACACTAGGCTGTCCAAGCCCTTGCTGTGGAGGCTCAATAACTCCCTCTTCCATAGATCTCACCAGTGCTCGACGAGTCATTGTGTCGAAGATCCCGCACACGAATCACTTTGTGAACTTGGCTAGCCTCCGTGTGTCTAATATCCCGCCAGAGGACTGGTCACTTTGTGAACTGGAGATCTGGCATTCTTTACTTCAGGTAATTTTGTGGCTGGAGCTTAAAATATTCGACGTCTTTTTAGATTCCTTAACATCATGCCAAAAGTACTAAAGACATCGGATTTTCTTGAAAGCGAGACATTACATGACGCAATCGTGCTGGAATCAATTTGGGATGAAAGCAGTGCTATAAATTCAAATCGACTTGTGGTCTACGTACGATTCTATGTTGATTATCCAGGTATTGAAAAGGATAGCTTCTTGTCAATCGTGTTCGAAACCGCGATCGCCAAAGAGTTGCCTTGGCCAGAATTTGACATGTTTGACTTTGATTTGGCATGTCAATCACCTTTGACATTTACTACAACAGACTGCGCGACTGGAAAGACCTTGAGGATAGAGTGTGCTGAAAGCTACATTGTTTTAGACGACATTTTTGTTGTTTACTTAACCAAATATGATCGACCCGCATTAAAACTTCTCGGGGAGGGGCCAAAGCAGTGATTGCAAAGGTTCTCATCGTATTGGCATTGGTCTTTACTATTATCATTGTCATGATTTCCCAACAGCAACCCAAAAAGATCAGCCGAGAACAACTAATGAGCATGGCATTAGTACCGATCATTGCAGAAATCAACAATTCCGGAAAATTTCCTGCCAGTTCAATACAATTGAAAA
>JAYUOQ010000130.1:0-4644 GCA_043760685.1 Armatimonadota bacterium
TTTTCACCTTTTACAGATTCAGCATTCAGCGTGATCATTCCACCGCCCTCATGCCCCTTGATGCCGCCTTTCGAAATGATAATATTTTCGTTGGCTTCCATCCCATTAGGAAGTTTTTCTACTTGTTTGCCATTCAAAAAGTATCGCTTGACTTCCTTACCATTCGCGTCTTTGGTTACCTGAACCTTCACTTCTTGCAGATCCTTTCCAACGTTTCCAGCACCAATTTTGACCTTTACATCTGATGGCAATTTGTCAACTTCTTTTCCATCAATAAAGTATCGTTTGACTTCCTTACCATCAGGGCCCTTTTTCACTTCAACCCGGACATCCTTTTTGCCGCCACCAGAGATTCCTCCGCCAAGAATATGGACACTGGCTCCAATACCATCAGGCAACTTATCAACTTCCTTACCGTCGACAAAGAAGTGCTTAACTTCTTTTCCGTTGGCATCCTTGGTGACTTGAACTTTAATGTTCTTTGATCCCGCCATCTGGGATCCATCAATATTGACCGAATGACCGCTACTAGAAGAAATATGAATGGTTCCCTTCACCTTCTCAAGTTCCTCCTTCGACATATCCTTCAAGTCGCCGTGGACATCAATCGAAAAGCCCATTTTCATCGGCGAGTCGTGAATCATCATCACGCCCTGGTCAATGCCTCCATTGGTTTCTTTTCCTTCGGCATCGTAATAAACGGTTTTTCGATCCTTTCCGTTCACCGAAGTCTTCGATTGAAGATGTCGTTCGTTTCCTTCAATAGTGAACGAGTTGATGGTGTAATTCTTAATATCCTGGATCGCCTTAATTACGCGCTCAGGGGTAGCAGCCACGACTCGTGGCTGGGCAACGAAAAATACGCCTGCAATAGCGGCGATAGATACGAGAGTAGGCAAGGATGCTTTTCTGAGGATGCTCATTTTGGATTCTCTTTTTGGTTTCAAAAGAGCCATGATCAGTTCGCCTTTGGCGTCTGGTCGCGGCTGCTCTTGTCTTAGCGCTTGGATTTCTCGGTTCTTGAGGTGGTTGTTATCTGCACTCATAACGGATCTCCTGAAAGGTGCTGCCGAGCGATGTTTGCAGTCTTGCTCTTGCGTGATGCAATCGCGATTTTACGGTGCCAACCGGTGAGGAAGTCACTTCTGCAATCTCTTCAATCGTCATCTGCTGAATTTCAAACAACAAAAATGCTTCTCGAAGCGCGGACGGTAGCGTGTGGAGTGCGGCCAATAATGCCTCGCCATCTTCTATCGCAGCAAAGTTTGGATCCACTTTGGGACTCAACATTTCCAGCGGTAGAAAAAAGCGTCGCTTTCTCCGCCATGCAATATATTCTCGAAATGCGATTCGGCTCAGCCATGTTTTGTGGCTCGCCTCACCGCGATAGCTTGGGAGAGCTTGAATTGCTTTAAGAAAGGTTTGCTGGGCGAGATCCTCAGCGGTCTCTACATCGCGAGTCAGGTGACGTAATAGTCGGTAGATATCATCGTAATTGCGATGAACCCAAATGTTTAGCGCCTCAGCATCCCGTTTTCTTAGCTTGTCCAAGTCCATGCAAGTTTCGAGATTCATTGTTCTCCGAGAATATAGAGATCATACGCAGGGCAAAGGTTGAGTAAGTTTCCTAAATTGATCAATTAGGCTTGAAAATATCTATTTCGCGTACGGCGAGCAAAGCGGATCACCGATCACAATGTCTTCCCATCCAACAAATCGTGAAGCAGCATAAAAACTCTCCGCCAACGTCCAGCCCGACGTATATCGGTCAAACAAGACCGTCGGTGACGCAACCGCTTGAAGTAACGGCTCATCGCAGTAACCCTTAACCCCAGTGACCCGAGCTTTGATCAAGTCAACAATCAGCGACTGCCCACCATTCGTCGGCAAAAATGTTCGAGCTGAAGTCGAAACGGCCGTCTCAGCAATCGAACCCGGATCAAATCTCAAAAGCCCGTAGCCAACGGCGTCAAACTTCGGATCATTGCTCCCCCAAGATGCATATCCAGCTAGCCCGCTCTTCCGACCAACAAAGACGTCGGTACGATCTACTAAGACAGGAACCTTCTTGGCCTCTAGTTTTTGACCAGCAACCACCATGTCAGCATCCCACTCGTTATAAGCCATCTCGTTGATCATGTGGGTATCGAGTTTTCCGTCAACCAACGCCGACATGGGCACTTTCTTCACGTCTCCGATGCCGTGCCCTTCGGCAACGTCGATCAAAAATTTGCCAGTAGGACGTGCCTTCTCAGATTGAATGGAATAGGTGGAAAGCAACTTTGCGTCCTCGACCGTATAGCCATCCAAACGCGTAACGAGGTACCCACCAAACTTCGCATGCGTAAATCGTTCGCTTGAATTCCAATATCGATTTGCCCAACATTTACCCGTAAAACCTGAGTCATTCAACACGATTGGAACGACGTCCTTCCGGTCCCGATAATCCAGAGCGGCCACCGTAGAATCAAGCGATGGCTGAGTTCCACTAACCCCGGTTTGTGCCCCTGTAAGCCGAATTGGAACTCCCTTGGTCAAAACTATAAAGTCAATTCCGCTCTTCTTGTTCAAATAGGCTCTGAGAGGTTTTTCAATCTTTTCCTGAAAGTCTGCATACTTCATTGTCTCGCTGGCAGGCGATAAGGCAGAGTCTTGACATTCAACTTTCAAAACATTCGTCACACCGCGCTTCTTCATATAGTCTTCGGAAATTTCAACCGAAGCGGGGCTGGCGCTGTTTTCAATCACCAACACGCGATTAGCGCCGGCGCTGGCAAAGACAAGAGTAGCGATGAACATGTCGAAATCCTACCTGGTGGTAGGCACTTTGGTGATTTCGGAAACGAATGATGGTATATAAACGTTAGAACGAATATGCGACAACAAGGAGTCTTGAATAGAATCATTGCCTTGTTCGCGTTATTTGCCTTGGTTTTGCCGGCAAGCGCGAAAGTCGCTTCATGTCTGGATCATGTCAAAGAAAATGCTTGTTGCATGAGCCACGGTCAACCAGTAGCAAAGAAATTAGTTTCTGAACCGGTTTCCAGTTGTTGCACCACCAAAGCAACGTCAGATTCAAAAGCTCCAACCGTTCAGGAATCAAAAAGCGGATGCCACTGCAAGATCAAATCTGCACCAACCAAGCCACTGCATGACTCAGTTCTCCAACTTTCGAGCGATGCAAACGGTGAAGTTTCCTATTCAACCGCGCCCGTCAAACTTTCAAGCCCAACGCCTGAAGTTCGGCTCGAACAAGCAGTCTTTTTTAATGACTCTAGCCCCACTGATGAGCCCATTGGCTCCTCGCACGATGGTCGTGCGCCTCCAGTTTCTGGGTTTTAACTCTTCTCGCACCTTTGTGCCTGGAAGCTTCGTCAATTGACGTCCCAAAAAGCCAGAATTTACATGATTACCATTATCGCTGCCGCGCACCTTGCGGTCCTTTTCGTCACCCCACAAAAGCCGATCACCAAAGTCACGTTTGGAAAGTATCAAGCCGAACTTCGTATTCCTGAGGGAGGACTGTACGCCCAGGAGCAGACCGATGTCGAGTTCAGAGTAGTCGACACAACCCAAAAAGATCCGGTCGAAGAAGGCTTCAAGGGCGTCGGTGCCATTGAGGCTAAAGCCAAGATGACCATGCCAAGCATGGCGGGAATGCCAATGGTTATGCCCGAAGTGCATCGTGAAGGTGTGCCCGGAGACTACGGTATGGACCTCTTCTTTGGGCACGGCGGTGTCTACAAAATTGATCTTGAATTAAAGATCCCGGGCGACACTCCTAAACAAATTGCATTTTTGGTGGATGTAAAGGATGAACGACCTTCGAGCCTGAAACTAGTTCAGCCCTATCGGCTGGCACTTTTAGAAACATCACTTCAGGCCCAAGCTGGAAAGCCCACCAAATTAGCTCTTCAAGTAATTGACACGAAGACGAAAAAGGTTCAGACCTCGTTTGACACCGCCCATGAAATGAAGTTTCATCTGCTAATGGCTAGCAAAGACCTCAATTGGTTTCGCCATGAACATCCGGTCATGCAGCCCAATGGAAACTGGGTCATCACTCAAACATTCCCCGCTGGCGGTGAGTATTGGATTTATGGAGATGTTGCCCCAAGCGGGAAGGGATCTCGAGTGCTAACCACCAAGATCAAAGTCGCCGGTCCTAAACCAAATTGGAATACCAAGCTTGCTCTCAGTTCCATCGGCACCGACCAAGGGCTCAAGGGAGTTATTTCCACAAGCGGTCCTATTTCGGTCGGGCAAAACACTCAAGTGATTGTTAAGCTAACCGACATGAAGTCCAAGGCACCAACCGGAATCACCGAGACCTATCTCGGAGCAGTTGGTCACCTCATGATCTTCTCGCAAGACGGATTATCAGTCGTTCATAGTCATCCGTTCGAAACCGCAAAGGACATTGCCGAAGCCAAAAAAGGCACGATCCGATTCAGCGCTCGATTCCCCAAATCTGGTCTCTACAAAGCCTATGCCCAATTCATGTGGCATGGCTCGGTTAAGACCCTCGGCTTTACTATCCAGGTGAAAAAGTAATGCCTTGGCCGATCGCTCTCTTAGTCATTGTCTGCTGTGTCTATATCGGTAGGACAATGTTGCGCAGAGCGGGGATTGGCACCAAAAACA
>JAYUOQ010000131.1:0-4642 GCA_043760685.1 Armatimonadota bacterium
AAAAAATGAAAAAACTCATCTCATTATCGGTGATTTGTGGATTGATCTCTAGCTATGCCTTGGCAGCTACGTGGATCGATCCAACATATCCTCCAGGCACAACATTGACAAACTGTAATAGCTTACAGGCTTGCATAGTCTATGGAACTCATGTTCGTGACTGGGATCCTATTTGCTGTTCCACGGACAATTCAACTCCTATCAAGTGTACTACATATAAAGTAGAGGAGTGGACCTGTATAAATGGCCCTGGTGCACGTTATCGCAATTACAATGTTTCGTCAACAGTATCAGGATACACTTGTCACAGTTCACCCCTTGGTTGTTACTAGAGTGGTGTTTTTCCAAATATTTTCTTGAATGAAAAATAGTAAATTGATTTTGGCTGGAGTTCTGACCGCGGTCACCGTTGTCGGCACTCTGGCTCTTTGTAACAGAAAGCATTCGGTTGAGGATGTCGTCTCAAATAGATTGTTTTCTAATGACCCCAAAGAAGTTCTCTCGACCGTGTCGGAGAAGGAGCGTGTGGTTTCAAGTATAAACTTGAGCAATGTCGTGCGGATCAGAAACCTCTTTCTTGGATACGACCCCAAGATTTCCAGTGTGAATCGTGATCCTTCAGGAACTCACTCTGAATTCAGTGTTTTGGCGACCTGCAAATTCAACATTAAAGAAGGGAATCGCACGTTCGTTTTCAATTGCAGAGAAGATGCGATAAATGGCAAAGTGACGATCGAAGATTGGTTACGAAATTTGATGGTACACAAAGCTTGCATCGATTTAACAGATTCGTCAGTGCACACCTATAATGCCCGGCTGGCTGAAGTGGCCGCTGAAGTGGCCCCCAAATTGAAAGACTTTGGCATCACTGGAATGTCGCTCAGAAACGGCGAGCAAGTGATCGATAATGTGGACGATATCCCAAAATGGGCGTATGATCGTATCGCAATGGAAGGACACTAGTCCTTCCAATTCATAACTCAGTTCATACTTACACGCTTAATCAGGGGCCAACAAACCTACCACTTTGTAAGAGATAAGAGAGTCTTTGAAAATGACTGCTAAAAGGCAGTCGTTTTTGAGGTTAAGCCCAATTAATTGAAACAATAGAAACGGTTGGGCGAAACGTGAGTGTAGAAAATGGCGTGTAACTCTTACCATCATGGTCAGAAAGTCAGGGGCCAAATCCAAACAATTAGATCACTTCGTACCGAGTGTTTCGACGCCTCGGATCGTAGCCAGCGTCCTTAATCAACCGCCCAAGCTCTTCCGCGTCCAAGAACTAAAATCCTTCCCTAGATAGGGAAGGTGGCTCGCGAGTCCGTCAGTTTAGTTAAGCTCGGTGATTCCTATTCGCGAGTCGGAAGGGATGAAGTTCATAAAGACACGAACAAACTCAGCAGCCTCAATCCAAAGAACTAGATCAACTCGTACCGAGTATTCCGACGTCTCGGCTCATAGCCAGCATCCCGAATCAACCGCTCAAACTCTTCGGCATTCAGGATGAACTTGTTGCCCGCCGCCGAAACTACGTTCTCCTCGATCATCACGCTACCAAAGTCGTTCGCACCATACTTCAAGCCCATCTGAGCAACCTTTGGTCCCTGAGTGAGAATCGACAATTGAATGTTGTCAAAGTTGTCCAAAAAGATCCGCGAAACAGCAAGGGTTCGAAGATAGTCCGACGCCGACGCCTTCTTAGGAATCTGCAATTGCGTATCCTCCGGCTGGAAGTTCCAAGTCACAAACGCACGAAACGGCTGACACTCGTCCTGCAAATCTCGAATCCGCGAAAGATGCTCGATCCGGTCATCCAATGTCTCAATGTGACCAAACATCATCGAAGCCGTGCCTTTTAATCCCAAAGAAGCCGCAGTCCGCATGCAGGCTAGCCAATCTTCGGTTTTATCCTTGTAAGGAGCAATAATATTCCGCACCCGGTCAACCAAAATCTCGCCGCCTGCACCAGGAATAGAGTGCAAGCCAGCCGCATGAAGTCGCTTCAAAGTTTCCGGTAGCTTCAGCTTTGAAATATGAGCAATATAAATGATCTCGGCCGGGCTCAAAGCGTGCAAGATCACATTCGGATACTTCGCCATGATTTTTGAGAAAATCCCTTCGTAGTAGTCAATCTTTAGCTTTGGATTCAACCCACCCTGAAACAAAATCTCAACTCCGCCCTTGTCCACCGTATCTTGGACCTTAGCGAGGATGTCCTCGTCCGAGTGGGTATATCCTTCCTCGTTTCCGGGCGTTCGGTAAAAGGCGCAGAACTTACATCGCACCCAACAAACGTTGGTGTAGTTCAAGATCCGTCCGACAATGTAAGTCGCAATGTTCGGATCCGTCCGTTGCTCACGGCGAAAATTTGCCAACGCTGCAACTTCTAGCGGATTCGGATGATCGAACAAGAACCTTGCTTCCGCAATTGAGATCCGTTCATTGGCATACACCTTATCCGCAATCGTTTCAATCGAAATCGGAGCTAATTCAGTTGTCAGTGTTGCCATTATCTTCGTAGTTTACTACGAGGCAATGCCAACTTTCATTCCGTGCTGAAAGTTAAAAGTCGAAAATATCTATTTCTTCGCAGCCCGCTTCCCGAGCAAGTCAACCAATTGCTTGGTGTTCTTTGCCCCTTTACTCAAAGTCAACTCTTCCTTGGCAAACTTCATCGCCAAATCTTCGCGACCGGCATAGAGGTAAAGCAAAGCCAGATTTTGGCGAGCATTCACAAACTCAGGCATCGAATCAATACAGTCCAAATAAGCCATTTCCGCACCCTGGTAGTCCTTAACTTCTTCCAATGCAGCCCCATAAGGGAACATGATCTGTGGGTTCTTAGGCGACCATGCCATCGCAATTTCAAGATCCTCAATGGAATGTTGATACATCTTTCGCTTTAGGAAGAACAATGCTCGTCGAAGGTGAGCATAAGCGAAGGCCTCACTACTCATCCGATTGATTCTTCCTTTAGGCTTTTCAAACAGCTCAGGGTGCTCTGATTTGAACTTAACATCCGCTGCCAAAACTTCGGCATCGGTGGTCTTTCTCTCCAGGACCTGAAGCAAAAACCCGTGTGGCAAACAATATGAGTACATGTCACCTTCTTCACTAACTGCAAACTCGGTAAAGAATGGGCGGGTCTTAATCTCCTCTTCCGAGAGCGTCCGCGGCAAATTGAGCGGGTTCAATTGAGGTCGAAAAATGAAGTCCTTCAAAAACGCTCGCTTCAAGTTCAAGGTCCAACCGTCTTTTGGTTGCAAAAGGTACACGTTCAAGGGCATTCCAAAGGTGAAATAGACGTTAGGAGCCACGCCGTTGGCGTAGTGTTCGTATCCAACAATATGCGAACTATTGTCGCAAAAAGTCGCCACAATCGCGTTGTCGGGAATTGAATCCGTAAACTGGTGGGCGTAGGTTCGACCGTCTTCAAAATTCCGCAAACTCTCCTTCGAAAGTTGAAATGGAACAAATCCCGCAAGACCAATCGCAGCCGTACTAAGGGCGCCAATTCGGAACTTTTCGGTGCACTTATATCGCATATCCAAGATCCAAACCAATCCCATTGCACCAAGGATTGAGAATCCCATATAGACCGGAATGTGCCAGTCACGAACTCCATAATAGCGAATGTAAATCAAATCCATCCCGACTTGCTTGAGGTGACCAGCCAACAAAACCAACGTGTACGGAATAACCAATGCGAGAACCCACATCAGTGGTCTGAATCCGCGTCGAATTCCAAAAACGATTCCAAAGACCGCTAATACCGTGCTGATAATCCCCATCTCGCCAAATAAGTTGTAGGTGTTAAACCAAGCTTTGACAAAGCCATTGGGAGCATCAGAAATGGGTCTCGAAGGCCATTGTTCTCGCTTGATGTTCCACAAGAATTGCGCCACACTATCGGGATGTCCCCAAGACATAGTTGGGTTCGCCGAAGCTCGATAGGGAAGCCAAATAAAGACAAGAAGTCCGCTCATCAAGCCGAGCACTCCAAGTGGGACTGACTTCCAAAGTGCCACGGTCTTTCTCTGTTGAATAACCGGTAGCAACATCAAAAATCCAAGAATGACCTGGCTCGGATGGTTTCCAACGGCAAGTCCCCACAGAGTCCCCAGGAGGTAAAACCAGCTGGCTTTCGGGTTTGCGTCATTGGTCTGAATCACGAGCAAAATGGCGCTCATGATCGCAGTCATAAGGGTGTATTGCTCGGCAATAAAGGACTGTTCAAGGAACGCACCAGTGCCCAAAATACTCAATCCAGTTACCGTGGCAGAAAGCCATTGCACTGCTTTCGTTCGATCCGCAAAGTGTCTAAAGACAAAAGCGCCACAAAACGCGACCGTCACCGCTCCACAAAACGAACTGAAGAGGTTCGCCGATCGCGCAGCTTCAGCACCAAATGTAAATAGCTTAAAAATCTGGTTAAGGATCGCCCAAGTTGGCGCTCCCGGTGAGTGTGGAAGGCCGTTCGAAGCTACCGCTAGGGCAAACTCACCGCTATCATGAAAAGAAATCCCTGGAGCCGCAAAGAATGCCAGAAGCGGAAATGCGATCGCAAAGAAAAGGATTGTGACTTTGACCGCCGGAATTGCCTCGGCTTTTGAACGTACACAGGAATGAACAACGGATAAAC
>JAYUOQ010000132.1:0-4640 GCA_043760685.1 Armatimonadota bacterium
CCGTGAGGGCACAGGAGAGGGGCCTTTTTCAGTCTTTATACGGATCGCGAATGTCGCCACCGGCCATCGCGACTCCTAGCGGAGTCAGCGTGTGCAGAACCCGAACCGTCTCCGCATGATGTTCCAGCACCCGATGCAACCGCTTGTAACACTGAGGAGCTTCGTCCACATCTGCACCGCGGAGTGAAACGTTCATCCGCTTGATCCAGCGGCTCATGTCTTCTTTCGAGACTGAGCCATCTTGACCTCGCTTACCCTTCGCTTGTGATCGCGACATAACTCGCCCCGCACCGTGCACCGTTGAGTACAGAGCTGCCCGAGACGATGGAGATTCGACGCCTTCGAGGATGACGCTATTATCACCCATCGAGCCGCCAACAAACCCTCGTTGACCAGGAAACGCCGGAGTCGCGCCTTTTCGCACCACCCAATATTCTTGTCCATCGTGAGTCTCTTTCCAGGCAAAGTTGTGATGGTTGTGAACTTCGTACACAATTGTGCCTCTCAAGATTTTGGCGACTTTGGCGCACACCCAGTCGCGACCCGCATAGGCATATTCGCCCGCAATGCGCATTGCTTCGAGGTAGTCCTCACCGTCAGCCTTTTCGGTCGATAACCAGGTGATGCCTTCGGCAATCTGGTTCTGAGCCTTTGCGAGATCCATGAAGTGTTCGGCAATACCGTGCCCAAGTCCGCGTGAACCAAAGTGCACGCCAACCCATATCCGACCCAGCTCGTCTGAGAAGATATCGACGTAGTGGTTTCCACTTCCAACGGTTCCTAGCTGCGCCCTTGCTTTGTCCTTACGGGACTTCAGCACTGGCATCTTCCAGGCTTCATCGTCAAAAAGTTCGTGGTCCACTTCTTCATCGTTTGAACGTCCGACGCCAAATGAGATCTTCTTCACGATTTCATCCATGTACGGATTAATCTTAGATTTGACCTTAATGGCGTCCACATCCAGACGGACGGCTTTATTGCCACAGGCAATGTCGTAGCCGATACCACTGGGTGAGATTCGATGTCTATAGGCAACCACGCCCCCAATAGGGACGCCATAGCCGACGTGATGGTCTGCCATCAGCGCCAACCGCTCCGCACCCGTGGCTCGAGCGTTGTCGAGTTGTTTGAGGGCCTCCGGAAAAACCGGATCACCCCAACACGGAATATTATCAATGAGCTTCATAGACAAGGGAACTTAGACGACGGCAGGCGGGGATTGTTCAGTTGGTCTGGAGCAGAGGACCACTTTTGCCATTAGCCCAGATTCAAGAAACACCATGGAAAAACGGTTAATTGACTTTACTTTGTGGCTCGACTTCAATCACGTAGGTATAGGCGACCGGGTCATGGTACGTGTTCTCAGTTATTCGATTCCACCCTTCGATCATAAACGAGATGGTCCCATCGGGATTTATTTTTACGCCGCTACCCGCAAGCTCATCATATTTCTTAATTGCTTTGTCGAGTCCAGGGCAAAGGTCTCCGAGTCTGACGGGCATCAGGTCGTCGTTCCAAATCGCGGGTGTTCCGAATAGTCCATCCCAAGCGACCCCGACAGGCATAATTTTCCCGTTCACTTCTAGCAGATCGATTTGCGCCGCGAGTTTTAAGTACTGAAACGCTTTGCCCGGAAGTTTCAAGCCTGTTCGATTGGCTGAACCAACGAGGATCTCTTCGTTCGGACCCACGTTCAGGATATTGCCAATCACACCATCGGCAATAATTGATTCAGGAGTTTTGGGTCCGAACTTTACGATTTTGAAAGTTCCATCACCGTTTTCCCTAGTCGTATAAAAGACATCGTTTCGAATCGCTCCGAATCCAGCCGTGTTTCGATAGATGCGTTTAATTTTTGATTCGCCTCGCTTTCGATAGTAAATGCCCTTCGGACCCCCGTAGAATCGAAAGTGGTCAGACGAAGATGAGACTGGAAAAACCATGACTGGTTCTCCTTCGTCGATAACTATTTGTGGTGAATTGTTGAGATCGCCTCCCATTTGTTTGCGCAAAGAGTCGGCCATCTGAATGTAGTTACGATCAATGCGCGGGACATAAAAGTGTTCCGACCGGGACCCAATCGTAGTTGGGAGGTTGGAATTTTTCGTGGCGAAGAAGTCCTTGTTGCCAGGTATGACCTTTACCAGGCGGAACCTCGGAAGGCTTGGGGTCGCCGCTACAAATTTGGTTGCGGGTGAACCTGGTTTGCTTTGGCATCCGGTCAGGGTCAAAATGGTAACGAGGGGAAGCCAGAGGCGTCGGTTCATTGCTTCCTCCGGAAGAGGTAAAGATGGGGAAGATCAGAGTCTCCTGCAATGACGAAGAAATCTCCGCGTTCATTGATTCCGCCGGAGTCAAGCCTTCCACCATAAACATTTGGCTCAACTCCATTGGCTTTCAACAGGGAGCAAAGGTCAAAAAACTTGTTGCCAATGATGAGTTCCGATCTTCGAGTAATTCCGTAGAAATCAAAACCCTTTGCTTTGGGCAGGCGGTACACGGTTTCGAAAATAGCATCTCCACGGGAGTTTGCTGAAGTTATGGTGATTCTATTTGAGTTCGGTGGAGGTACCATCGCGTGGACATTGCCATCCTTTTCGGCAAAGTAAATAGACTGGCTTGGGTTATGTGCGTCGGAAATATAGAGGCGGTTTGGCGTGATGCAAAAGAAGTGTTGGTAACTCGTGTAGGGAAGCTTAACTTCGGTCCAACGATGATCGCGACAGATATATATACGCTCTTTCAGTGATGACATTTCTGCCTGCGCCGTACAAACGGTGCCGAGCCCATCGGCAGATCCTACGGGTCTCATCCATTTGCCAAATTCGGCGGGAAATTTTTCAAGTATGCCTTCCGAATTTATGAATACGTTACCGCCATCACGGTTCATCACCAAATCTGGAGAAAAAAACATGTCGCCTTCTTGAATATAGACATAACTACCTGGAGCATAAAAATCTTGTTTCGGTGGACGATAAAATGGCTTTCCATCTTTGAGAAGTTCGCTACCATTCGTGATCGGTGAAATAGTGTAAATCTCCTTGGCTACCGGTTGCGGAACGAGTGAACCCGCAACCGTAAACTGCATTTTCTTTGGTTCTGGAATAACGATTTTGTTAACCAAAACACCATCCGCGTCCCGCACGGGGACGGTTGTAACCTTTGCGCCAAAATAATCAAGATTTAAGTTGCCTTGGGAATCAAATGAACCCGATGATGCAATGCCAACATCGACAAACTCGTACTTAAGATCGCGGATGTCTCCCCGTTGTAAGTACGGACCGGGCAAGTCAGGAAGCTGTCCACGCGATTGCAAGCGATGTAAGTTTTGCTCTTTGTATGCCGATAGCGGATTAGTCCTGAGCTTTACTGACCACCAAGCTGCGACGCCAACCACTGCCAGCATGATTATTACTATCGGCGCCCGCTTCATGAGACCATTATAGAGTTTTTTGGTTTAGTGATTGCACGGAAAAACCGGATCGCCCCAACACGGAATATTATCAATGAGCTTCATAGACAAGGGAACGTAGACGACGGGATTTGGGAATTGTTCGGTAAGGATGGAAACCCATGTGGAGTGGACGAACAAAGTTCCCAAGGAATTTATTCGCGCTTTGTCCTGCGCAATTTATTGCGCTGAAATCGGCAGTTGGATTGACTTGAAGTCAATAGAGGATGACTTTTAAGACAGCGAGACAGGTCTCGCAGTTTTAAAGCGCGAAAAGGAAGTCCGATGCACTCCACAATTTACACCATCGTCTTGACAAAATATATTTCATGTAATATACTTTAGATGAAATATGTTAGCCGAACCATTTTCCGTTGTTCGCCTATTTGTCTTAGGACTTCTGGCTGATTCCAATCGACACGGCTACGAGGTTGTCGCAGTAGCCGAAAGGTGGGCGGTGCATCGATGGGCGGGAATCTCGATTGGCTCAATCTATAATGCGCTTCGTCAACTCACCAAGGCTGGCTTTGTTGAGGTTGCTAAGGTAGAAAAGGAAGGGAAGCGACCAGAGCGTTCGATCTATAAGATCACTGCCAGTGGGCAAAATGAGTGCCGAAGGATGATTGAGCATGGTCTTGGTTCTCTCGAGTACGAGAGTCGCGAGGTCGACATGGCGCTTGCTTTTGCTCATCTCATTCCCGCGGAGGTCCGAAAAGCGAAGTTGGAAGATCGTCTTGGACCACTTGTTGAACGTAAACAGCAACTCCAAGGTTTTGCGGATTCTTACGAAGCATGCCTATCGGAAAACCGACCCGACCTTGGTTCGTTTCGCGAATTGCGAATCCAGCAACCCTGGATATATTGCGGCATAAAGCACGGACTTGCCCGGCTCACGGTCGAAGAGGCTTGGACCCGTGACCTCATCTTAGAAGTCGGCAGTTGGACAACGAGCCTACAACTACAACCATCTAACCAATCATGATTATCGCTCTTCTCACCATTGCCAACCAACTAGTCAACCCCTATGCTTCGAGGACCCTTGATGTTCTCAATGTTCCCAAAGGACGATTGAAAATTGTCTTTCGAGGTACGAACGGTCCGGTACGGATTCAAGCCGGATATGACAAGCAAATCGTTCTCAAACAGCTAACCAGAGCCGACAAAGTTATCAAACTTAGTGAGGTCAAAT
>JAYUOQ010000133.1:0-4633 GCA_043760685.1 Armatimonadota bacterium
ATCTTTAATTGACACCTTTGAGGAACCAAATGTGTCAATTAAACACGGCTGACCCGTCAAAGTTTCAAACAATACCGCGCTGACAGAGTTTTGGGCCGCATCGGTCAAACAAACCCGAACAATGTGCCCATCTCGCATGAGTTCTCTCGCGAGGTCTGCGGCTCGATAGGCCGAAATCGACCCACTCACGCCAAGCAGAATATTCATTCGATGATCCTCTCTAGCATGGAAACCGTGAGATCCACATCAAGATTAACAACTCGATGGTGATATTTCGGGGCCAGCGCAACTTCATCCTGGGCATTGATCAATCGCTTCTCAATAACTTCGGGGTCGTCCAACCCCCGACTACGAATCCTAGCCTCCAGCTCTTCCATCGATGGCGGCAAGATGAAAATCGAAATCGCATCCTTTCTCAGCGACATGGCATGTAAAGCGCCTTGAACATCGATCTTAAGAATGGCAATCTTTCCCGCTTGGATTAGGGTCTCCATATCGGTCAAAGGCGTCGCATACCAATTCCCATGGACCTCCTTAAACTCGAGAAAATCACCGTTACTGGCCTTGGTCTGAAAATCAGGAACGGATACAAATCGATAGTCCAAACCCTCAACTTCACCCGGACGAGGACTGCGAGTCGTATACGCGACAACGCGCTCTACCTTTGGGTTGAGTTCTCGCCAGGCATCAATAATAGTGTCTTTTCCGACCCCGCTTGGGCCGCTCAGGATGACTAGTTTTCCATTCACAGTAAGTTGTTCAAACTAAGTGTACTTATAATCCAAGAATCGTCATTAATTTGCTGACTACCTTCACCTGGTCATGGCGAACATAGTCCGTATCCGACATAAAGTTCCCGGGGATTATTCTTAATCCCATCGCCTTTATTCGGTCGATGTCGGGGTCAACAAAAATCTGCCCCACTGACCGATACTTTTCGAGCGATGCATCAGTTGGAACCCCTGTATTCACCAATACGTAGTCAAAGACTCGCTCCTTTACTTGTTGCATGATTGCCCCAACGTGCTCACTTGCACTAAAAGTGTCGCTCTCACCCTTCTGAGTCATGACATTGCAAATATAGACCTTAATCGCCTTACTTTCTTTCAATGCCTGGGCCATACCGGGAATGAGCAAGTTTGGGATAACGGACGTATAAACACTTCCTGGTCCAATACAGATCATGTCGGCATCCGCAATCGCGTCAAGCGCGGGCTGATAGGCTTCTACTTCGCTTGGTGCCAACCTTAATTCGCGAATCTTGCGTCCCGCGTCAACGATCGCCGTCTCACCAGAAATTTCTTGACCATTGTCCAACAAAGCATGTAACCCAACATGGTCAAGCGTAGACGGCATGACTTCACCGCGAATTGCCAGAACTTTGGATGCAATATTGATCGCTTGTTCAAAGTCCCCCTTCGCCTGCTCTACCAAAGCCGTAATGATCAGATTCCCCATCGAATGACCGCTTAAGGATCCGCCGTCTTTAAACCGGAACGAAAACAAGTCGGTCATTTCTTTTTCTGCGTCGGCCAATGCAACTAGGCAGTTTCGAATGTCACCTGGGGGAATCATCCCTTTGTCCTGGATAAGCCTTCCAGAAGATCCGCCGTCGTCGGTAACCGTTACAATTGCCGTAATGTTTGAAGAGTGTTGCTTCCAACCTTTCAACAGCGTGGAAAGTCCTGTTCCACCACCTAGCGCAACAATTTGTGGACCCTGAGCCAAGACCTGCTTTCGACGATAAAGGCCTGCTTGTCCACTCTTGATTCCCGGGTTAAAGGTCTCAATAATGTGATGAAGGACATTTCGAACCGAAAGAAAGAGAAGCAGAACTCCAAGAATAAAAAGCGTTGCACCTATCCAATGAATCACGCTATCGGTTTGATCGGCGTTGAGCCAAGAGTCCATCGAGTTCGAAATCAGGCCATTGAGAAACCGAATGAGGTTCTGAAACTGAACTCCAAAAGCGAGCAAAGCACCGAACAACGCAGTAACTAGACCGAAAAATCCAAACAGCAACCCTTTCCAAATACCTTGGGTTGGCGCTAAAACCGTTCGTAAGCGATGCCGCCGACTCACTCTTTGTCGTCGGGCAAAAAGACGCCCAACACTCCGTTGATCAAGGATATGAGCAGGGATGCAACGAATGCGGCGAGAAAACCCTTCATTCCAGGGTCAGTAACTTTGAAACCAAGTTCAAGCCTCGCCGCTGAATAAAGAACGGCAGCATTAACCACCAATGAAAACAAACCGAGCGTGATACAACTCAGTGGTAGGGTGATGAACTTAAGAAATTTGCCCAGGGTGACGTTCAGAAATGCTAGCAAGGCAACGCCCAACATTAAAATCAAAGCTTGGCTAATTCCCGACACATTCGCTTGGAAGCCAAGCCCAAGGGCCTGACACAAGATCGACGCGGCGAAAACCGAAACTGCCAATAACACCCATCTAAGGCCTAACCGTTTCATCTTTGCTCAGATTCATTATGACGCGAGTCATACTCATGATACGCATGACCGCGAAAACACCAATGCTACAACAGTATTTCTCTGCAAAGGCAGAGCACCCTGGAGTGCTTCTCGCGATGAGAGTTGGTGACTTCTACGAGTTTTACGGTGATGACGCCGAAACCGCTGCATCGGCGCTCGAAATAACTCTAACTTCCAAAGGAGATGGTGAAAACGGCAAGGTAGCGATGGCTGGTGTTCCCTACCATGCCGTTGAAAAGTATCTCGCTCGTCTCCTCCAAAAAGGACACAAAGTAGCGATCTGTGATCAACTTGAAGATCCAAAAGCAACAAAGGGGCTCGTCAAACGAGGCGTAACCCGAGTCATGACCGCCGGTACTGTACTCGAAGACACGTTGCTAGAATCTGGTCGCAACAACTTTCTTGCCGCACTATGTGTTAACGATGGAAGCCTTGGCCTCGCGATCTTGGACCCTTCTACCGGCGAATTTCAAGTTACCGAGTTGTCAGGAACGGAATCACAAGAACGCTTGCTGCAAGAACTCGCCCGCATTCGACCATCCGAATTATTGCTCGGCAAAGATGTCGAAGCCTATGGTGAAGTTGCCCGAAACGCACTCGGTTCCTCAACCACGGACTTCAATCAGCTCCGGCTCGATCAGGCAACCAGGAAGCTTTCCGAGGCACTCCATGTCACCTCGCTCAGTGGATTCGGGTGTGCCGACAAGCCTGCCGCCATCACGGCTGCATCAATGATCGTGGCGTATGCCGAAAAGAACCACGTCTCTCTCGCCCATCTTCAAGGATTATCAACATACTCCGTCGATGGCTTCATGCGACTCGACCCAGCAACCCGAAGGTCGCTCGAACTGACCCAAAACCTCGCCGACGGCTCACGAAAATTCACCCTCCTCGGCGTCCTCGATATGACCCGAACCCCGATGGGAGCTCGGCTCCTGAGGCGATGGGTCGAACAACCCCTGCTCGATCGCGAAGAGATCAAGCGCCGCCACGACGCGGTAACCCGATTCATGGGCTCATCCATTCATCGTGGAGACCTGAGAGACGCATTAGGGGGACTCAGCGATATCGAAAGGCTGGTCTCGCGATGCTCAGCGAATCTCGCCGGACCACGAGACCTCTCTGCCCTGAGACAAACGCTCATTAATCTTCCCAAAGTCCTTCAACCTGCCGAAAAGCTCGGCTTTGGAAGAATTCAGGAGCTAATCGAACAGGTCCAGTCCCACGGCGATCTCGCCACTCTATTAATCAACGCTATCGTTCCCGAGCCACCCCACACCGTTCGCGACGGTGGAATCATTCGCCCCGGACACGATCACGAACTAGATCGTCTCCGAGAACTCAATAAATCGGGCAAGACATTTATCGCCGGACTAGAAGCGAAGGAAAAAGAAGCAAGCGGAATCAATAGTCTCAAAATTGGTTTCAATTCGGTGTTCGGCTACTACATCGAAGTGACCAAACAACACATTGACAAAGTTCCGGACCACTACATCCGAAAGCAAACCACCGCCAACGCCGAACGATACATCACGGCAGAACTCAAAGATCAAGAGGCTCAGGTCCTCGGTGCCGAAGAAAAAGCCACCGCTCTCGAAAGTGACCTCTTCCATCGAGTAAGACTAAGGGTCGCCGAACATGCTGGTTCACTCCTCCAAACCGCTCGTGCAATCGCCGAAATCGACGTTCTCTCCAACTTCGCCGAAGTCGCAACCGTGAAGGCATACACCCGCCCCGAGGTAGTCGAAGCCGATGTTTTGACCTACCACTCCGGTCGTCATGCAGTTGTCGAAGCCAATAACGCCAATTTCGTTCCGAACGATCTCGAACTCGGAGAAGAGTTTCCAAGAGCATTGATCATCACGGGTCCAAACATGGCCGGAAAGTCCACCTACCTTCGCCAAACTGCTCTGATCATTCTCATGGCGCAAATTGGCTGCTTCGTGCCTTGCAAAGATGCACAAATTGGGATCTGTGATCGCATCTTCGCTCGCATTGGAGCCAAAGACGAACTCGCCCACGGGCAAAGCACCTTCATGGTCGAAATGGTCGAGTCAGCTAACATTTTGAACCATGCCACCGAGCGAAGTTTGGTCATTCTGGACGAAGTCGGTCGCGGAACGTCAACCTTCGACGGCCTA
>JAYUOQ010000134.1:0-1863 GCA_043760685.1 Armatimonadota bacterium
TGGCATGAAGAAAAAGGCGCGGGGCACTGGTACGACACCGACGACGAGCCAGGAGCAGGATGTCAAGACTATGCGCCGATTTACGATGTCTTTGCCAAAACGAGAATTCCAAAAGTCAACGAGGTCAGAGATATTGATTTCAAAACGCCGAATCTGGCGATCTCCAATCAAGACTTTTGGTTCAAAATTCTTGCCCAGGAAGAAGCCGGGGCACTATCTTCGGTTAAGGCGACCATTTTCCCCGGCCTACGAAAATATGTTGTCACTTGTAGCAATGTTGCTTCCTTCAGTCTCGATCTCTCGCCTCTCAATGGGACCGGCAAAGTCAATGTCGAAGTAAACGGCAAAGCAGTCTCCGTTAGCGACCTTGGGAATGGATGGGCAAAAGTTGAGCTGGTCAAAGGTGCCAATGAGAATCAATCGTTGCTAACTGGCTTCAAATCAGTCTTCAACAAGCATGTAACATTGGTCCTTCCAACGGGCGGTTCGGCGGCGGTACAAAAGTGGGCTCGCAACAAAGCTCGATTTGATGCAGAACAGCTTTGGTATATCGGAAATGGTTCAATTGATGTCATTTCTGACAAAGAATTTGTATCCAATGGGAAGTTGTACGACGGTAGGAATTTGCTAATTTACGGCGACAATGGTTCGAATTTGGCATCAGCGAAGATCTTTGGCACCGCCCTTGAACTCATTCCTAGTCCTTCAAAGGATGCCGTCCTTTTCACCACTAAAATTTCAGATGGTCGGGTTATCGCGCGGATAAGTGGCACGAGTGATTCGATGGGTCAATACGGTGATCGAGTGCCATTGTTCCGTGGCGGGGCTGGAATACCAGACTACATGGCGCTGGATAAGTCATATTTGACTGAAGGAATCAAGGCGGTTCAGGCTGGGTTCTGGTTTGACAAGAGCAGATGAGAATCTACCAAGCCCACCATTTCAAAGGAATTAAACATCTCGATGGCAAGCTGAATAAGGCTCCGTGGACCGAGTGCGCCTGGTCAGACGACTTCGTTGACATCGAAGGCGATATACGGGCAAAGCCACGCTTTCGCACCCGAATGAAGATGTTTTGGGCTGAAGACGGGCTTTACATCGCTGCAGAAATGGAAGAACCAGAAATCTGGGCGACCCTTACGGAGCGGGATTCGGTGATTTTTCACGATAACGACTTCGAGGTCTTTCTCGATCCCGACAACGATGCCTTGGCATATGCCGAACTTGAGATCAATGCATTCAACACGGTTTGGGACCTACTCTTGGTAAGACCCTATCGAGATGGTGGACGAGGCGTCGACGGCTGGGACATCAAGGGTTTGAGAACGGCAGTTCATATTGACGGCCACCTGAACAATCCAAAGAAGCAATCGAAAGGCTGGAGCGTCGAGATTCACATCCCGTGGCATCCGATTGAGGAGATTTCGCGGAAGGATGTCCCGCCAAAACCGGGCGACCAGTGGAAGATCAATTTCTCCCGGGTCGAGTGGCATGTTGACGTCCTCGACGGGAAATTTGTCAAGCGTCCAGGGTTCAAAGAGGACAACTGGGTCTGGTCTCCGCAAGGTGTTGTCGATATGCATCAGCCTGAGCAATGGGGCATCGTAGAGTTCGTGAAAGGATAACGGTAAAATCCTAGTCCCACATGTCTGAAACCATCGATACCCTCCTATCCGAAGACCGCTTGTTTCCTCCCTCTGCGGAATTTGCCGCTCAAGCAAACGCGAATGACGTTGGGATCTACGAAAGGGCGTTTCATAACCCGACGGGATTCTGGGAAGAGTGGGCGAACAAGCTTGATTGGTTCGAGAAGTGGCACACGACGGTTGAGTTCACCGCGCCAAATGCTAAGTGGTTTCTTGG
>JAYUOQ010000135.1:0-12813 GCA_043760685.1 Armatimonadota bacterium
TGAACTTCGTCTCCCGGACGATAGACAGGACGTTCGCAATATCCGGCTATCCTGATGTTTTCATTTGCCGATCGGTACCCACCGAAACCGACAATGGCAAATGACGATCCCTGACGACCAACAACCAAAGCATTGTTATTCTTTGATTGCGGCAAATTGATATCGGCTAGACCTTCATGATCAGTCTTTCCGGATGACACTAAGGCACCATTTTGGGCGGTTAATATCTCGACACCTTCGACCGGGGTCCCGGATTTTAGGTTCGTTGCGTAGCAAAGGCTCTTGCCTTGGTAGCTCTTGGTTACGAGAGCCAAATTGGACACGATAATGGTAGTTACCGCCTTGATTCCCCCGGAGCGACAGATCACAAAGTAGATTCCTTCCTCTTGTTTGCCGAGTTTGAGTGCCTCGATAAACGCCCCTTCGGCATCCGTTTTCTCGATTTTGTGGCTTAGATCAGCGACTTTCTTCGAAGCCTTTTCTAACAAAATGACATCTTGCTCTCGGGCGCTGGTAAGCGGGGCAAGGGCTTCGCGAAGGCCGCCCTTTTTGGTCACTTCGGCAAGATCGACTCGGTAGAGATCGATCTTGACCTCTCGCTCCTTCGGAACGAATCCGTGCAATTCAATTTTGGGTGTTTCGCCTGGCGTGAACACCTTTTGGCTTGCGTAGAGGTTTAAGTAAGGTTTGTTGGGTGTTGCCTCGAGCGAGACTTCGGTCGTTTTGCCTTCTTCGATTGAAATAGCCCTCTTTTTGAGGCTATGTTCTTTGGCGCTGATCTCGATGTAATAGGGGCCGTCGGGGATGTTCCCCATCGAAAAGGTTCCGTCGCTGTTGGTTTCGATTCCGCGAAGGCGATGGTATTCGTCTTCGGAAACAATCCGCACCAACGCGATTGCTGCACCCTCCAGAGGTTTGCCGTTCTCTGCCATTACGATCTTGCCGGAGATTTTGCCGATGGGAATTTCTTGGGTGATGCCGAGGCTCAGGACAACACCACAAAAGAATACGCCAAGAATAAGTCCGAGAATTCGTTTCATACGGTCACCTCATTGGTTGGGGCTTTGGTAATGACAGCCAAGATTGACGATAGGATCACCACGGCAACCCCAGCAATCATGAAGACTTTGACCTTATCATCTCGGGCGAGATCAGTCCAATCGTGGAACCAGTCGAGACAAACCGTTGTGGTCGCGGCTAAGCCAGGAATGATGGCAAGCGACATGAGACCTTTGTCCGTGCGTAGGGCCTGGCAGAGACCAGAAAGTCCGAGGCCTGCAACAAAACCGATAGAGCCTTTTTCGCCCAACATGACGGCTATGAACACAGGACCACTTAAAATGAGAATCGACCATATGAAGGCTCCGATGCCCCCTTTGCTTCCTGTTCGTTGAACCCAATTTGCGGGAAGAAGAGGAATCAATGCGCCAAGCATGACGCCTAATAGGGCGTAATGCTGACCAATATCGAGGGCCTTAGTCGAGTCATTGTCGACCTCTTTGAATAACCGATACAAGACAAGCCCGAACAGTGGTGCTATTGCAAGTAGGGCGGTTCGATTACCGCATCCCAACAGAATCGAGACTATTGCTCCGAGGGCCAGTGCCATGCCAGTTCCTTTGGCGAATCCGAAGGCAATTGTTGCGATGCTGACGGCAATGACTGCGGCAATGGCGATCCTGGTGACGTCGTTTTCTGAGTCGGAAACAAGGAAGTTGACCACAAATCCTGCGGCTGCGCCGATCATGATGACGTAGGTGAGATTCATGTCTCCAAGTGAGCGAGTGGATAAAAATCCGCCCACAATGAGGGCCAAGGCGATTGCAACCGGGCGCAGGACATCACTGGCTTTGGGAAGAGCTTGGGTGATGATGGCACCAACTAGCCCCGCCAAGCCAAGGGTACTTCCGACCATTGCCGATGCGGAAATGCTGGAATAGTGCGAGCCGAGGAAGTCGCCTGAAACGCATACCGCGGCGACAATTGAAGCTATGAATGCGCCCTGGCGACCGATCGTGATGGCACCAACGGAACCGCCGCATAGAAGAGCGATTTGCGCCGGTCCGATGCTGGGGACAGCCAACATGTGGAGAGCCGTTGCAATGGACACTCCAACCCCAATTGGTGCGAATTTTCCGCCGTAAATTTCGCCTAGGAGCGCTCCGATTACTCCTATAAGGAGACCGACTTCGAGTCCAAGTCGATCCTTTTCTGGACCGTATTTGACGATGATCGCGGCACCAATTAAGGCGACGGCTATCATTGCAATCAGTCGTGGGATTTCTATTTTTGGACGCCCGGTTTCGGTGTCGTCTGACATATAGCGAGCAAGCAGAGTTAAGGCAACTGCGATCAACAACAGAAAAACGGTCATAAAGTCTCTCGGAGCATCCAGTCCCCAAGCCGATATCAGTCGCTGAAACGACCTTCCGTTTGCCCCCTAATCATGACTCGGAGACAGGATTTCTAATTTGAAGGACGTGCGAATAGGGTCAAGAGTTCTGGCAATATTCAAGAATATTTTGAACTCGCGTTCCAGCTGGTGATTCCAGATTTAGCCTACTGCGACAGGGACACCCAATAACGGCATCTTTTCCTTCACTTCTTCCCGCTTGATCTCGTTGTAGAGGGAGTCTCGTTCGATGGGAATTCGATCGACTTCTTCGATCATTTGGACCATGTTGGCGCGGGTAAGGACTTGCTTCTTGTTGCCAAACTCGCCGTCGCCGTAAGTAATTTCGTATTCGTGGACAAAGCCGTCTGCGTCGTCCGCACCGTACCACAGTGCCATTTGGGTTACTGGCGCGGTGTTCATGATCCAGAAGCTCTTGATGTGTTCGAAATTGTCGAGCATGAGGCGGGTCACCGCAATGCCTCGGAGGTCCATTTCGGCGGTTGGTTTGGCGATGTGCTCAAGCTCGGTAGCTTCTGGGTGGAAGCTTAGCGGAGTCATGGTTAAGAAGTGCTGAGTTTCGTCTTGGAGCTCGCGCAACTGGACCAAGTGCGAAACTCGTTCTTCGAGGGTTTCGATGTGTCCATAGAGCATGGTGGCGTATTGCTTTAAGCCAAGTTTAGCAGCGGCTCTGGCAACTTCCTTCCATTCGTCACCGTTGAGCTTTTTACCGAAAAGTTCGCGGTGGACGCGGTCGGAGAGAATTTCGATTCCTCCGCCGGGGAGAGAATCGAGACCAGCTTCCATGAGGTCAGCTAAGGCTCGTTCGACAGAGACCTTGCCTTGTCGAGCGATCTCGGTGATTTCAACGGCGGTGAATGCTTTGACGTGGACACCGGGGAGGACTTCTTTTACAACGCTCACGAGATCCATGTAGTATTGGTACGGGAGGCGAGGGTTGATTCCGCCGACCATGTGGATTTCGGTTAGATGGGCATCTCGGTGCCATTGGAGTCGCTCACGGACTTCCTCGATGGACATTTCGTAGGGGGCTGGTCCACCTTTCTTGGCGTAGAACGAGCAGAACTTGCAGCCTTTGTTGCAAACGTTGGTGTAGTTGATGTGCTGGTTTGCTACGAAGTAGGTCTTGGCACCGTGTCGTCGTTCGCGAACGATATTTGCCAGGTAGCCAACGGCGTTGAGGTCTCGGGTTTGGAAGAGTTGCATTCCGTCTTCGAAGCTCAGACGGGTTCCTTGGTCTACCTTTCGGTAGATTTCCATTAGGTTTGGGCCAACAATCCGTTCGGGTGCGATGCTCACAATACTTCCTGCGTCTATTTTACCGCCGAAGTTTCACTATTTGTTGAAATTAAAAGAATTCTAGTACAGCCAGCGCCGACAGATGTCGTGAGAAAAGGCGATGACGGCCAAGTTATGAGTCAGGTTTCCGGGCATGTAACCAACTTGCTTATGGCTCTTAAGATCGTCGTGCTCTCTCCAGAAGTCTCGAATGACCAGGTCTTCGGCATCAATCAGTTGCCGGATGTACTCTCTTGCGTCTGCTCGTCCGAATTCTAGTAGCAACCACTCAACGGAGGTGGCGGCATCGAACATGGGGGCATCCCCATCGAATATTGCGCGACGAAGTAAGTTTGGTGATGAAAGCATTTCGAGGTATGGCAAAAGCTCTTGGCGGAAGGAGTCGGTGATTTCGATAAGAGCATCTTCGGTTGCGACATTCCAAACATCAAAGGTTGGAACCGTTTGAAGCAAACCGATATTTCCGGAAACGAGCGAGACGGGAGGTCGACCAGCGGTTGGCCAGTATCGTTCCCTAATTTCTCTCAATCCTTCGTGACAGACATGGAGGTGGAGGGAAATCGGCAAGTAGGCTCCTCGAACTGGGTTTGGACCTAGTCGAACCAGAACTTCTTCGATAAGTTGACCGGTGCGACGCTCAATGAGGGGCAAGCCACCGTTGCGGAACAGCCTAAATTCAAATCGTTGAAGATAGCCGGCGAGGTAATGAACGGCACCATGAAAGGAAGCTTCAACTTCTAATGAACCGGGAAATCCTAGATCGCGGACGAAAGCTGGGACTTCGGCCGGAGTATTCCAGACCTCTTCCCATTCTCTTTCCGTTTTAAATCTACGTTGAACGATGCCGAACATGTTAGCCTCAGGATTGAGTAGCAGGTTCGGGCATCTTGAAGGCATCTAGACTCTTCTTGCGTTTCCAAACGGTCGCCCAAGTATCGTGAACGCAAACCCGTTCGGTGCCGATGGCAGTCATACCACCGTTCATTCCGGTGGAGGCAGCATCGCTTATTGCGACACCACCGATTGGACATTCTTTTTGCAAATGCGCGGCAATGTCGATTACCGACGCAAAGTTAATTGAGCTCATGTTGCCAGCCTCGGGAGCAACAACTTGACCGGAGTGGATTCCTGCGCGAAGTTGCAACGGCGTTTCGATTTTGTTTCGGAATGCATTGAACTCCACGAGCCCAGTTTGAATTTGCCTTGCCGCATTAAACGCATTCTGAGGATTATCAAATGCAACGGTTATGCCATCCCCGGCGGTTGAATGAACATTGCCGAAATGTTTCTCGGCGATTCGGGCGACATAGTTATGGTATTCGGTGAAAGTGAACTCAATTGCTAGTGGATCTTTATCCAGCTTCATCTTGGTGGAGCCAACAACATCAAGGCTGAGGAACGTTGCAGCTTGCTGTCCTTCTCTTAGGTGATCTTGAAGGTCGACGAGTTGCTTTAGGAGGTCTTGACGAGCGGAATTGCGATCTAACGAAACCGTTTTCTTCTTGCCAATGTGCGCGATCAAATGACTAAAGGTAGCAACGATTGCGGCTCCCACTCCACACACCACGGTAAGAGACGGTGGAAATTCGAGCTCGCGGATGAAGAGCACCATTGCGAAAATGCTGCCTAGAATGAAGGACATTCCACCGAAAATGCCCCCGATTATTGCCGCGGACTTGGCTGACTTGGACACCGCGGCATTATATATTGCGGCTAATCCAACAACAAACGAAATTGATTGAAAAACGCTGTAGTTCGAGTGGAGACCGGCACTCGTTATTGTGTCCAACTTAAATCCGACGGCTAGTAGCAGGGAGAAAAGTGTGGCTAACAGTCCAGAACTTACATACCGACGAGTATCGCTGTCGAGAGCAAAGAATTGGGTACGGAGTCGGTCTAAGAAATTGTGCTTTGGTCCGGCCCTTTGGTCTTGCTCGAAAAACCGAAGATACTCTTCCGAAACCCCCGTAGCTTCGGAGATTGCGAAGTAGTCGCCAGAATCCAGATCTTCGCCGCTAACCTCTCTCATTCGGTCAGCGAGTTGGAGGGCTTGGAGCACCATGGGATCACGCATCATTTCGCGGGCATCGGTTTTTTCAAGCATGCGTGTCTCCATTTAAGAATTGTACTCCGGGTTTGCCGTTATCCTTTCCCAAAAAAATACGGAACCGTAACATGGTTACGATTCCGTATCAGTCTTAGTGCTTACTAGATCGGACTAAGGTACTGTGCAGCCTTCTGCAAGAGCAATTGGATCTACTGGATTACCGAATGGATCGACATCTCCGTTAGGAACAATCAAAATTGGCTTCGCCAAATAGTAGTCTGTATTGACGTATGTTGAAGAAGACAAGATTGGGAGACATTCGTTCGAAACGCCTGTTGCTCGATAGATCATGCCGGTTTGATCAAAACTTACGGGAACCGGGGTTCCTTCTGAGTTTCGGTTGTTCAAATAATCTGGCATAAACGTGGTTACCGTCAAGCTGTCATCGTGGAGCATCAATCTAAACACGTTGTCTGGCATCGAGTCGTTTACAATTTGGAATCGAGCCACTGTTGGTGGCATCGCTGCATGAAACGAACCATCATAGGCAGTCTGTGCAGGTCCAAGGAAGTTACCATCGATGTCATAAAAGTACAAAGCAACATTTGCCAACGGCAAGTGAGTTACTCGGTTCAGAAGTGATCCGATGATACGAACTTGTCGTGGACGAACAGAATAGCTCGTAGAAACATCTTGATCGTTCCATCGCGCAGTAATTACCTGCGGACTTGGCGATTGCCTTGACGAGGCGTTATAGACACCAGTATTCGCTGATAGTACACCGAATGTGTTGGTCGTATCATCGCTTCGCCAGAAATCAACTGGCACAACCTTTCTCACTCCAGTGGACGTGTAACCGACCAATTGGAATTGAACTTGTTCGCCCGTTCTAATGTTCAGTGGATCGCCAAAAGTTGGCAATCCTGGATTCGGAAAGAATCCGGTTGAATAAATCATTTCGACTTTAGGGGTACCAACGATGTTTAAACCACCGCCGCCGCCACCGCCAGCCACTGTCCCATTACCTGCGCACCCCATCAAATAGAGTCCAAACGCAAGCGCACCAAGCATCCGCAATTGCTTCATCGCGCCTTCATTATGCCAATAAAATGCACGTTTGTGTACGAGGTTTTGCACTTTTTTTATTGGCACCCATTTGGAGGTGGTGGTGGAAAGCCGCTTGAGTTCGCGTAAAACACAACGTTTGTCGTCAAATTTGATGCTACGCCGTTGGTTAAGGCAGGCAAAGGTGCTGTACAACTGGCTATCGTTGTTGAATAATCTTTTCCGCCATAAGCGAATTGCCGAGCGTAATACGGGTTTGGTCCTGGATCAATTGGTATGAAGCTGGCAGTGAACCGAACAGCAGATGTTGGTGCGCTAAATCGAATTGCACCGGTAGTTGCTACCGTCCCGCTACCCACAATTGTCCCAGAGGAATTGAGAGCATTGATGACGATGCCCTTTGCGGGTGCACCTGCCGTTGTTCGAGCCAGCCCGGTAACTATCGCTGCGGGCGTCACGACTTTGACCGCAGACGTGTATTGTAGAGTCTCGAAAGTTACGGAAACGGTTCCGCTTAGACCAGATGGTGAAGAATTGGCACTGAAGAGACCCGTTGTATCGAGTGTGCCACCCGGAGTACCGGTCAGGGTGTAATTTGAAGTAGGAATGACAACTCGCGTGCTGGTTTCGTCGACTCCGGTCAACCTAAACTTAATCTGCTCGTTCACAAAAACATTGGTTGGGTCAATGGAAGTGCTTGTGTTATTTATAACTGCTTCCATCCGAATGCTCGTGAATGATCCTGAAGTTGTACTGGTCGTCCCTGTAGTCCCGGTTCCTCCTCCGCATCCACTCGTGCCAAACGTTGTGGCAATGACCAAAAACAGCGCAATTAATATGCCAGCAATAACTTGGTTATGTTTCATTTCTTCTTTGATTTTGAGACGAGATCGCTTCGCCAAAGGTTAGGTGCAAGTTCATGCAACGTGTGAATTACAAATCCACTTTTAGATGGTACGACAATTTCGCACAAATTTGGATCAGAACAAAACTCATTTATCGCCTGCAGGCAAATTCCACAGGGATAGCCTTCGTCCTTTGTTACCACTGCAATCGCCAATATTTCGGAATCACCACCCATGACCATGTTCCCGATGGCGGTTCTCTCGGCACAAATGGTAGCTCCGTAGGAGGCATTCTCTATATTTGCGCCAAGGTAGGTATTGCCCGACTTGCTCAGGATTGCGGCTCCTACCATGTAGCTGGAATAGGGGGCGTATGCCTTGGTTTGGGCGTGGCGAGCACTTTCCAATAGATCAAGGGCTTTGGCTTTACTTAAAGTTGACAACGGTTACTCCCTGACCACCCTCAGTGGCGTCTCCATCTCGGAACGATTTTACTTCCCGATGCTTCTTCAAAAACTCTTGGGTGATTTGACGCAAAATTCCTTCACCTTTGCCATGGACGATTCGTACCCACGGAACGTTCCCGAGTAATGACTCGTCGATAAAGGACTCTAGCTCTCTTATTGCATCTTCCGCTCGCATGTTGCGGAGCGTGATTTCGGTTCTTGCGTTCATTGTTCGATTGAGACTATCGCGACTTCGAGTGCTACGTTCGGCGACTGGCTTGACGTTGGTTGGCAACAATTTTCGAACGTTGATCTTCATTTTGAGCGCCCCAAGCTGAACCATGACTTCGGGTCCAATTGCATCCTCGAGTAGCACTCCGTTTTGTTGCATTCCCAAGACTTGAACATTGTCGCCTTTTTTAAAGACGTGCTTTTCCGTTGATTCAAGTGGCTTATCTTTGGTTCGGAACTTCGATGAGACACCCTTGCCCAGATCGTCAAGAGCCTTTAGGTCTAGCCTTGCTCTTTGGATTGACTCTTGCTTCGTGCCTTGCTTTTTGAGACCCTCAATAATGTCGTCGGCTTGGATTCGAATGTCTCGTAACGTGCTTTCAATGGCGTCGTGGGCACGTTCATTGGCCCGTTTACGCATGTCTTCGGCTTCTTTTAGTTTCTGGTCTGCTTTTGCTTCGAGAACTTTTAGTTCGGCCGTACGTCGGTCAGCTTCGCTTTGAGCAATTCGAGCTTGCTTTTGAGCACCCTCGAGGTTTTGAAGCATCTCGGTCATGTCCTTGTGTTGCTCACTCAGACCTTCTTCTGCCCTTGCCACAATGCGTCGGTCAATGCCGTACCTCTCGGCGATCTTCAGCGCTTGGCTTGCACCGGCCGCGCCGAGAATGAGGCGGTAGGTTGGCTTCAGGGTCTTGGAATCAAACTCCATCGAAGCATTGCGGAAACCTTCGGTTGAAAAGGCAAAGGCTTTGAGTTCACCGTAGTGGGTGCTGGCGAGAACTGCGGCGTTATGCTCGTGAAATTCTAACAGGAATGCTCTGGCTAATGCGGCGCCTTCGGCGGGGTCCGTTCCGGCACCAACTTCGTCAAGGAGAATCAATGCTCCCGACTTTAGGTTATTTAAGGCTGAGGCAATATTTTTGAGATGCGCGGAAAAGGTTGAAAGGGATTGTTCGAGGCTTTGCTCATCTCCGATATCCGCCCAAATTTGCGAAAAGTGTCCGAATTTACAATGGTATGCGGGGGGCAACATTCCGCACTGGAGCATTGCGACGAACAGTCCAACGGCTTTGATGGCGACTGTCTTTCCTCCAGTATTTGGTCCGGTAATGACGACCGACTTCCCTGCTCCGAGTTCAATATCGAGGGGTATGACTTTCTCGCGATCTATGAGGGGGTGCCGACCGCCTTTGATTTCGATATAGTGACCAGTAACTTTTTCCGGCACTCCGGCTCGCATTTCTGAACCCAGTCTTGCTTTGCCAAAGATGAGGTCAAGCTCGCCCAACTGGGTGACTGAAGAAATAATGTCAGAGGCGATCATTCCAACCTTTTCGGAAAGCATCTTGAGTATTCGCTTTTCCTCTTCCTTTTCTTGGGCTTCGAGAAGGCGAGCGGCGTTTGCCGCATTCAGGACATCCTCTGGTTCAAGAAAAACGGTCGAACCGGTCGAGCTAGTGTCGTGAACGATGCCTTTGATCTTGCCTTTATGGTCGGCTTTGAGGGGGATAACGTACCGCCCATCACGCATCGTATAGATCGGGTCGGACAAGTAATCGCGGAATTTGCCCGTTGTGTAGGCTTGGATTCTTTGAAGGATTTTCTGTTGGGCTCCTCGCTTTTTGCCTCTAATTTCGGCAAGGTGCAATGAAGCCTGATCGAGCACCGACCCGTCGCTATCGAGGCTATAGAGCAGTTCACCTTCGAGCTTGACATCCGGCAAAAGCCCCTCACCAAATTGGGATAGGTGCTTTGTTTGGATCGTTTCTAAATATGTCTTGAATGCTTGAGTTGCAGCAAGAGCCGTCCCCGTTCGGTATAGGGGTTCACCGTCGAGTTGACTTCCCTTTTGCGCCATCTTTGCCGCATTACGGACGTCGAACACGCCGTTGAGGCTAGGTGGCGGTGATACGCCGAGCAATTCGAAAGCTTCAAGAGTTTGTTCGATGAGAGTCCAAACTGGCGCCTCTTCGAACTCGGGCATGATCGATTCGGCAACGACTCGACCCATTTCGGTTTGGCAGCACAACACCAAACGATCCCTGATCGTTTGGAATTCTAATATTCGAAGTGCGCGTACCTCTCGCATATCCCAAACGTAAGTATGATATAGATATGATTTCGCTTGCCGTCACCTTAATGCTTTCCCACATTACTTCCCGACTTGATGACCCGATTACGGTTATTGCCAGCGAAGATGTTTGGGTGTATCCAAACTCATCTGACCCTGGCGCAGACGAAACATTTAAGATTTGGGGAATCGAAGGTAAGGCGGTAGCGCCAAAGCCAGATCAAGCCGAGAACTTTGGCTATGGATATCTCAAATTTGACTTTAGAGCTGTACCCGCTGGAAAGAAGCTGGTCAGCGCGTTTATGGTACTGAAACCTGTCGCAAAGATGACAGTCGACAAAAATGCGAAAGACTATCCACTGGAAGTCCGTCCGTTGGTTGGTAAGTTCGCCGAAAAGACTTTTGAGCATGGAATGACATCTTCGGTCTACCCAGGCGATAGTATCTTTGGAACCGGAATAGTCGCTCCGGTAGCTGGGTCTACGGACGAGAAGGATCTTGAGATTAGAGTTGACCTTATGGCGAAGAAGTCGACCTTTGCCGAGATGTTTGGTAAGGGCGACAAAGCGATGTTCTTTGCATTAACCAGCAAGTATGACGCCGCGGAACTTGGGCGAGATGGAATTTATAGAATCTACACGAGGGATCGCAAAGAAGAGAACATGAAGCCTCGGATTGTTTTGAAGTTCGAGTAGTTAGAGCTTCAGCGTCATATGCTCAACGTCGGCGTATTCGTCGCCAACTTTTAGAGTTCGTTGCGATTTGCCCCAGGTTTCAAATCCAGCTTTTCGGTACATCTGGATCGCAGCAGTTTGGGTGTGAGTTGCAGTTAGGGAAATCATTTCAAGTCCTTCAAATGTTCTCGCTCGCTCGATCAGTGCGGCGACTAATGCTTTCCCAACTCCTTTTCTGCGAGCCGATGATGCAACGTACATTGCGTTTAGATCAGCACCGTGGCGAAACTTGATCATTTTGTGTCGAAATAGCCCGGCTGAACCCACGAGTTTTCCGTCGATGAAGGCGCCAACCGTAAAGGAAATATTTTCTACAGGCAGCAGTTGACTCCGAAGTTCGTCTTCGGATTTAGCAAGGAATGTCTCGGTATCCATTCCGAACGCAAAGGGTTCAGACCTCAGTGCCTCGGTTCTCATAACGCGAAACTCGACCGCATCGTTGGCATCGAGAACTCTAATTTCCATAGATAATTATGGCCGTTGGGATTTTAACTAGGAGCGGGGTGTCTTAACACTCCCTTCACAAAGTTAAACCCATAATTCTTAACATTGCCATGCTTGGATTAATCTCGCTCCTGCCCATTTTTGTTGCCCCTATTCAGAGCGACCCAGTTGTTTTCTCCTTCGCGTTTTTCGGGTGCAATCGAATCGACAAAGGGGATTGGGATAAGGCATCGAACCCAAGTACGGCAAACTTGCCTCAGCTCCGCCAGAACTTTTTGGACATTTCGAACATCAAGCCAATGCCAAAAATTCTTTTCGCTACGGGTGATTTGGTGATTGGCTATGGAGACGACAAGGGCGAAGAGGTTCGTGAGCAGTTGGACGCCTGGATTGCCGAGTACCGAACTTCCCCACTTCGAGGCAAGATTGCCTTAGTACCAATATCGGGCAATCATGAGTTAAATATTAAGCGGAAGGACGTTCGGATGGAAAGTCCTTTTACCACTGCTATTTGGAACGACTGGATTCGAACCAATCACCTGATGCCGGTTCGTCCGAATGGTCCTTCCATGGGTGGACCGGATAACCTAGTTGATGATCAATCCAAGCTCAATTTCTCGTTTGATTCCAATGGGGTCCACTTCATTTGTCTCAATACTGACACTCGCGCTAAAGATGGGAGAATTGGCTATGTTCCGGCTGATTGGATTTCAAAAGACATCCGCAAGACCACCAAGCCAACATTCATCCTTGGACACCGTAACATTGTTGAAGGCGTTACCGCAAAAGGCGATGCGCCGATAGAACCAGAGTCCGGATCAAAGGTCATTTCGGCAATGCAAGCAAGCCCTAACGTGATTAGCTATCTTTGTGCGCATGTTCACGCATGGGATGTTTCAAAGATCAAAGGTGCCATGCCTTGGCAGGTTATCGCCGGAAATGGTGGTAGCAAGCTTGAGAAGGATTGGAAGCCGGAAGGGGGCAAGACTTACGGTTTCGGGGTGATTGAAATTCACAAGAGTGGGACGATCAACTTGATTCCTTATTTCAGACCGGCAGATGATCAGTCTGCGCCATTGGCAGCGGTTGCTCAGGCTCCGATCCTGCTCGGCAAAATGAAACCGCGAAAGAACTAGAAGCCCTTGTTTGGTCCCCTTAACAATCGAAGTCCGTTCAAGATAACGATGACAGTTGAACCTTCGTGTCCGACGACGGCGA
>JAYUOQ010000136.1:0-4617 GCA_043760685.1 Armatimonadota bacterium
CAAACAAACTTCGGGAAGTTTCATGGAGGCGAATTCGTTCCAATGTAGCGGGGACAGTGTTTTCTAGGCGTTGGAAGATGACTTGGGCTATGACTTCGGAAGTCGTTGCAGAACCTTCAAACTCTGGCAAATCGCAATTGAAGTTTTTGTGGTCGTACCGATCAACAACTTCCCTATTCACGGCTTCGTCAACTGCATTGATCGAGCAAATCATTCCCGTTACCTCATCCAATTTCCCGCTTACGGTCACCTCAAGCAGGTAGTTGTGACCATGTCCGGCGGCATTGTTACACTTACCAAACAGCTCAACATTTTTGGCATCTGAGAGTGACGGTACATGGAGCCGGTGGGCGGCTGCAAATTCGTAGGTTCGAGTAATGGTTGTTTTCATTCCGTCATATTCTCCGTAAAAGCTGGGGAATTCTTCCAATTTGATTTGGGTTAGGGTTACTTCGGGTGGTAAATCTGAGTCGAGTATTTCATTCCAGAGATAGACCAAAAGGTTCTCAATTGAGGGCGCTAGCTTCTCAAAGTAGGGAATCTCGTCGTTGATGCTCTTTTGAGCAAACTGCGGCATTAGTCGGTTCTTGAGAACAGCGTCAATATCTTTTATGTTGACGATCATTGCGGTATCGGGATTAACTTCGCCAGCAACCGTAACTTCGAGGACGTAGTTGTGACCGTGATTAAACTTTGAGCCCCAATTCTCAAAAATCTTGCGATTGTCCTCGTCGGAAAGATGCGCGAACCAAAACCGATGACCACTACTAAAGGTGATCTTTCTCGTCATGGATACTCGCATTTATTCACTCTCCTTCAATGGCACTCCTAATGATTGTGGCGCCCTGGTTCCCCTTCCTACGAATATCAGGATGACCAGAGTAGCAATATAGGGCAAAGCAAGCAACAATGATCGAGGAATTTGGCTTCCACTCAACTGGAGTTCGAATTGTAGCACTTCAAACAGTCCTAACATCATTGCGGAAACGAGAATACCGATCGGACGCCATCTCGCAAAAGTCACGAGTGCAATTGCAATAAAACCTCTGCCCGCGACCATCTCCGTGGCGAATGATTGGGAAATGCCTAGCGCAAGATAAGCCCCACCGATTCCTCCAAGGAGCCCGCCAATGCTCAGTGCCTGATATCTTAACCTAGCCGGATTGAATCCCGCTGCTACTACAGCATCAGGATATTCGCCGACTGCACGTAGCTTTAAGCCGAAATCAGTTCGATAGAGGGTAAATCCAATAGCAACCGCAGAAACGACTAGCAAGACTACAATCACGTCAAGGGAACCGAAAAACTTTGGTATTGGTGGCAGATTCATGAGCTTCCCGGTGGCTCCCTGTTTCTCAAACAAGGTTCCGCATATACCAAGGCTCAGAAGATTAATTGCCGTGCCAACAACGATTTGATCTAACCCAAACTTAATGACCAGAATCCCGAAAAACATTGCAGTCAATATTCCTAAAACCATCCCGGCTAGGATTCCCAGCCAAGGATTTCCGGTTGACGATGATACGATCGTAGCCGAAAATGCCGAGCCAAGCATGAGACCCTCAAGTCCAACGTTAATGATCCCCGCCCTTTGGACGACTGACTCCCCTATCGCCCCGAATGCAGTCGGAACCGCATATCTCAAGATTTGAATTACCGAGATCATCCTTCGTTCCTCACTGCGATTCGGCGGTCATTTATAGACCTAAAGAGCAACAATCCTAAGACCGTTGTCGCTTGAACCACATAAACGAAATAGCTTCCTATGCCACCAAATCTGGAAAGGTTGCTAGTTGCAGCAAACAGTCCACCAAATAGCAATGCAGACGGAATAATTGCGATTGGGTTTAATGCACCTACGAGCGCGACCGGAATACCGAGAAAGCCGTACTGCTGCGAAAAGGAGCTTGCGAGTTGACCGTTGATTCCTAGATATTGGATTCCGCCCGCCAGACCGCAAACTGCTCCGCTCAACAACATCGCACGAAACTTAACTTGCTCAGCGTCAATTCGATTGGAACGGGCAAACCCGGTGTTCGATCCGACAATTCTCGCAAAGTACCCGGGCTTGGTCCGATAGAGCCAATAGCCTGCGGCGATTGCCACAGCAACGGCAACGAATATCCCAGCGTGTAAATCACTTTGCCGTGAGAATTTTGGAAGCATCAATGAATCGGGCAACTGGTCCGTTAACGGAGCGGTTTGTCCCTGCTTTCTCAATGGCCCCTCAACAAAAAACATTAACAGCTTGTCTCCGATGAAGTTGAGCAAAATGGTGCTGATAACCAGGTCAACTCCACGTTTTAAGTACAAAATTGCAGCCAGGCCAGACCACATTGCCCCTCCAACTGCTGCTCCAATCATCATGATGATACAGCCAAAGAACCCTAGATTTGAGTGAAGAATGAACTTACCAATTGATGCCGCCAAAAGAGCTCCCACAATAAGCTGACCCTCTCCACCAATATTAAATGCTCCAGCCCGCCAAGCAATCGTTATTCCGATGGCGGTCATCAATATTGGAGTTGCTCGGACGATAGATTGTGAAACCGCGACCTTGTCGCCAAACGCCCCTTCAAAGAGAAGCTTTGCTCCCTCACCGATGGGGACTCCAAAGATCAAAAAGCTAACCAATATGACCGCAACGACAAAAGAAACGGTAACGACAAAGTGCTTCAAGAAGCTAATGCCTCCTTCTCATCCGCAAACAGTTTGCCTCGAGACATAAACCACTGTTCACTGGTGATCGCATAGAGTTCGTCCCGGTCAGTAGTAACTACCAAAACATAAGCTCCACTTTGGGCTGCATCCAGGAGCTTTTGATGGACAAATCCTGCGGCTTTGACATCCAGACCACGGGTTGGATTGACGACAATTATGACTTTAGGGTTCTGATCCAACACCCTTGCCAAAATAACCTTCTGTTGGTTCCCACCCGAAAGTTGTTTCGCCAAGTCTCTCGGGGATTTAGCCTTTATCGCATATTGTTCGATGAGTTGTCTAGCTTTTTCATATTGATCCGGGTTCGAGTAATCGTGCCCGTTCATTAGACCAGAAACGGCAATGTTCTCAATTAGATTAAGGTTTATAGCCAGGCCTTCGGATTGCCGATCTTGAGGGACATAACCCACAAAGCATTGGTCCCAATTCAGGTAACTTCCTTCCAAAGATATGTCTCCAGACCGAATCTTTCGGACACCAGCTAAAGCCTCGGCAAGCTGTACTTGACCGTTGCCATCGACTCCGCCAATGCCAACAATTTCTCCTTGATTGACTCTAAAACTTAGACTACGAACCACATCTTGTTCGTTGTCATCCTGAACCCATAAATCTTTGACTTCAAGCGATTTTGTGGATTCTTGGTCTTGATCAGGCATTGAAATTGTGAGAGATTCCACCGCTCCGCCGATCATCATGTCAACTAGCTTCGCAGAATCTACTTCCCCCCTCGCCATTGTGCCAATGTGCTCGCCCCGGCGCAGAACTGTGATTCGATCGGATGCCGCCAAGACTTCATCAATTTTGTGAGCGATGAGAATAACAACTTTGCCTTCACTTGCTAACTTGCGAAGGAATCCAATTAGCTCAGCTACTTCTTCAATGCCGAGGACTGCAGTTGGCTCGTCAAAGATAACAACGGTCGGGTCCGTGGCAACGCTCTTCAGTATTTCGACTCTCTGCTGGGTTCCCACGGAGATATCTTGGATGCGGGATTCCCAGGGAATCTTCCAACCAAACTCATCCGCTTTCGCTTTTATGACTTGGATTGAGTTGTGCCCAACCCCAAGCTGGCTAAGGCGTAGGTTCTCTTCGACAGTAAAAGCAGGCACTAGCTTAAAGTGCTGGTGGATCATTTCGATACCGAGAGAACGACAACGCTGTGGATCACCACTTGGTATTTCGTGGCTGTTCAAACTTATCGAACCAGAACTCGGTGATAGAAAGCCACCAAGGATGTTCATCAAAGTAGACTTACCCGCCCCATTCTCACCCACAACAGCATGAACTTCTCCCGGCAGGAAGTCCACCGATAAAGGTTTCAGCGCCTCAAGAGACCCAAACCTCTTTGAGACGCCGATTGCTCTTAACATGGTAATTTAGAACTTGTCTTTTGGAACAACGAGCTTGCCTGAAAGAATATCCTTCTTAACTTCTTCAACCTTACTAACTGCATCCGCAGGTAAGGATGCCTTCAATTTATCGTTGAATACAAAGTCAATAGCGCCCTTCTCCATTCCTAGTTGAATGACGCTACCGTCAAATTTTCCATCTTTGACCAACTTGGCGACTTCGAGGAAAGCTGGCTTGGCAACGATTGTTGCTGATCCGATGATAATTCCGCTTTCGTTGTCGTTCTGGTTAAGATTGGCCCCAATTGCCCATGCCTTCCCTTCTTTGCAAGCATTGAAAACACCTTGGGCACCAGCATTCGCTTGGTGGATAATGATATCAGCTTTCTTGCCAATCATTTGCTCAGCAGCTTGCTTTGCCTTCGCCACGTCGTCATTGGATCCGGTAAAGATTTCGAGGACTTGAATTGATGGGTTTGTAGCCATCGCTCCCGCACGAAAAGCCTTAAAGGTCGACTTGATGGAAGGGACGTCAGGACCGCCAACC
>JAYUOQ010000137.1:0-1859 GCA_043760685.1 Armatimonadota bacterium
TCCCACCAACCGTACCTTTACCAACATATTTCCCGAGTTGGTTTGCGTTGTTACCTGACACTGTCAATGCTTCTAATGGAAGATCGGCTGCAACCGGGAGGTTCGAACCGGAAAGGTCTCTTTGTCCGCTTCGGCCGATTCCAAATGCTGGACGATACGTCCGGAATTCGCCGCCAGCACTGGTTTGCATACAATATTGCTTTTCGGATGCTGGCGCAACAAGGATAGTCTGGCTCACCCCGTCAACGGCAGTTGCGTTGACAACATTAGAGGTATCGGCATCGGATCGCTTTCTGCCAATGATCGACTGGTTAGCCACATACGAAATGCGACCTACCTGAAGGGTGTATACACCTGGAGCATAGCCCTGGGCTGCGCAACCATCGACAGCTCTCTGGACACTGGGCTCGCCAAAACCTCGATTATCGTTGGTTCGGTTTGCACAGCCTGGAGCCCAGCCTCCAATAGAATCAACTGGACTGACAAAAAGTTGTTCGTTCTTCATGTATGGCAGCAGCATCCAACTCCAGTGAACCTCGTTGGCGGATGAGTTGTTCTCTCGGTGATTACTCGGCATGAATACGTCGTCATTGTCGGCAAGGTAGAGTTGCAGAGCAACTCCGATTTGCTTAGTATTGCTAAGGTCAGCCGTCTTCTTGGCTGCCAATTTCGCCTGGGCAAAAACTGGGAATAGAATGGCGGCTAGAATTGCTATGATGGCAATAACGACCAAAAGTTCAATAAGTGTAAAAGCTTTTCGCATTTGGCATCAAGTAAAGCTGGACATTGTTAAGTCAATGTCAAAGGACCGTTAATGGAAGGTTAAGTTCGCGCTGATTTTTTTGACCGAAAGGATGGCCAATTGCCTTACAATGGAAGTATGGTTTCGGGCGGAAAAGGGGTTCTTTTGGTGACAAATATGGTCTTGGTTGTTGCTTGTGTGTCGATGGAACCACGCAAAGGTGAAGCAACAACTTTGGAGTTAATAAAGGGCTTTCATGGCTGGAAAAAAGCGAATTCAACGCCGGTTCGATTGTCGAGCAAGTTTGATCTTCTTTGTGCCCCTGCCTCGATGGCGATGATTAAGGCGGAGCAGAAAGTGAATCCGCACTTTCAGAGTGTCATTACCGTTTATGTGAACAAGGTCGGCGAAAAGGCGATGGAAAAGGGCGGGAAGTTTCCGGTTGGCTCCGTGATCGTGAAAGAGAAGTTGGAGGAAAGCTTTAAGACCTCGGTGCTGTCGACGATCATGATCAAGAGGGAGAAGGGTTACAACCCAAAGTGCGGTGACTGGCAGTTTGCCGTCCTCGATTCATTTACGTCCAAATTGACTGGAGACGGGAAGATCGAGTCTTGCATGTGGTGCCACGTTGAGCAATCAAAGAAGGATTTTGTGTTCAAGACGTATGTTGGCTCGAAAGGTCGAATGCGTTCGGGCCGGTAAAGGCTTTATATCCCGGAGCTAAATTTCTTTTTCCAGTCGTCGAGGAGGCGGAGGGCTTCGAGGGGGGTGAGGGCGTTGACGTTCACCTTTTCGAGTTCATCGAGGACGGGTGGGCGTTCGGCTTCGAACAGGGTCATTTGGAGTTTTTGGGTTGAAATTGGGATTGCACGTGGCGTGTCGGTGTTTTCCAATTCGTGCAAAATTTCGTTGGCTCGGTTGAGGACGGGTTGTGGTACTCCAGCCATTCGGGCCACATGGATTCCGTACGAGCGGTCGGCCCCGCCGGGAAGCACTCGATGGGTCCAAACAATATCGTCGCCAAACTCCTCGACGGCGACCCGGAAATTTTTAACCGTCGGCATAGACTGTTCGAGTTCATTGAGCTGATGATAGTGGGTAGCGAAGAGAGTTTTGG
>JAYUOQ010000138.1:0-4600 GCA_043760685.1 Armatimonadota bacterium
TTACCAGTGACCTCGCCTTGCGCTTAAAACTCTAGTTTGGAACGAAACTCCAACCCTGTATTTCTTTGCCATCTGCGAACGGGAAAAGTTTCCCTTCAAACACCCGAAAAGTTGTACCAATGTTGTTATTGGAAGAAGTTATTTCAAGAATATCGCCTTTCAAACTCCATTTACCAACGAACCAAGGTGCTGGACCAGCATTGATCGTATAAGTCTTATCTTCTTTTAGCTCTAACTCAATCTGGCTTGATCCTAGCCCAATATCGTCTCGATCTTGTTGGATGCGATATTTTCTAGCAATGGACTTGCTACCGCACCCAGCCAATACTAAGCAAAGACACAGACAGCCAAAACCAAAATTTCGCATATTCAGATTATGACCAATCCTACTTTTCACAGTGGTACAGTGATTCGACGATGAGTGAGCAACTTGAATCGCAATACGATCCAGCTTGGGTCACAAACTACTTTGATAAATTTGCAGATCAGGAGTGGGATCGACTCACCAAAACCCCCGCTCGCGAGGTGCAGTTAGCCGTGCATAACGACGTTTTGACCCGTCACATTCAGCAAAACGATAAAGTGCTTGAAATTGGTGCTGGTCCCGGTCGATTCACCTATTCACTTTGTGACCTTGCAGCAAAAGTAACCGTGACGGATATCTCAAATGTTCAACTCTCCTTGAATAAAGACAATGCAGAGAAACTTGGCTTTGGTACCTCCGTAAGCGAATGGCGGCAATTAGATATCTGCGATATGTCTTGCTTTGCTGACGCATCATTTGACGCAGTCGTCGCATTTGGTGGACCTTTAAGCTATGTCCTCGACAAGCGTCACGTTGCCATTCAGGAGTGCATCCGAGTAACGAAACCAGGTGGCGCTATTCTTATGAGCGTTATGTGCCTTTGGGGCACAATCCATCAATACCTCGATGGCGTTCTTGGCTTTTCATGCGAAGATAACCTAAGAATCATTGAAAGCGGCGACTTAACTCAGTCCAATCTAAAAATGGCCACTCACAACTGTCACTTGTTCCGGTCGTACGAACTAAGAGCATTCCTTGAATTGCATAGTCTAAAGATGGTCGACATTGCGGCATCCAACGTGCTTACCCCGGTTCACAGCGAAAGCCTGCTGGAAATTCGAAAGGATGAGACGAAGTGGAAGCAAGTCCTCGACATGGAGCTCATTGCTTGCCGCGAGCCGGGCAGCCTTGATGCAGGAACCCATATAATTGCTGTCGCGAGAAAGCCATGATAAAGAACATCCTCCTTCGAATTCAAAATGCCCTGATCGAATCGACCAAACCAACCCGAGAGGTAACTGAAGCTGGCGGTTTCGTTGTGTTATTGACCGCGGATGATCCATTAATTTGGATCAACTACGCCGTCCCAATCGCCGAAGCTACACCCAACAATGTAGAAGAAATGACTTCAGTCTTTCGAAAGGCAAATCGGACACCGCGTTTAGAGTTCTTTGCTGATCTCTGGCCCGGCACAATCACATCACTGGAGCAACGCGGGTTCGTTTGCGAGAAGCGAATGCCAATCATGGTTCTAAACCGAGATGAATGGCAGGGACTCAGTCACCACCACGATATTCGGAGCGTTGACGCCGAAAAGTATCACGAATTCAATCAAGTATTAGCCGAAGCATTTGGGATGGACTTCGTCGAAGCAACGTCAGATCCGCTCGAAGACCCAACATATCAGCGAATCGCTTCAAGAGCAACCCTGGCCAGCGTAGCCATTGTTGATGGACGAGTCGTTGGAGGCGGCCTTGGTGTTGGAACGTTCGAAATCCGAGAAATTGCCGGAATTGGCACCTCTAAAGAGCATCGAAAGCAAGGGATAGCCTCCGCGGTAATCGCTTACTTGCTCGACCAATTCTTCTCCCAAGGTGGTGAAATTGCGTGGCTAACTCCGGGTGACGACTCTGCGCAATCCGTTTACTCAAATCTTGGATTCAAAATCATCGCTGAACAGGTTGTCTACGCATTACCAAACATATCGGACGCCACATAAGCATCCTCAACCAACTGCATCGTCTTCAACGCATCATGAATCTCGGTCGAAGGTGCCTCACCGCCCGCTCGCCAATCCATCATCGCCGACATCGGCCCGCGGAACGCGTGGGGGAACCAGCCGCCTTCAAGAGGTACTTCGATCCAGTCATCGGTTCCTTCTAGCCAATACTCGAATTTGTCGGGACCACCGATCGGGTAGTTCAGATTGAGGCCCATCTGGAAGCGAGCAACCCCTTTTGTCCCTTCTAATTTCAAATAGGATTCCTCGTATTTTGGTCCCGCCTTGTGGGCATGATAGGTCGAAATCGTTGCCCGGTTCCAATCTCCATATTCGAAGTACTGAAACGACCGACAAGACTCCAACTTCTGTGCCACCGAATGCTTGATCGCCCTTGCCCAGACGTTTGATGGCTCTCCATACAAATCTCGAATCAAATCGATGTAGTGGATCGAGTGATAGACCATCTCCATCCGAGGCGACTTTTCCAAGAAGGGCCAATCTGCCCAGGGTGTGTGGACGTTGACCTTAAATTCGAGGTCAACGAGATCACCGAGGGCTCCCGACGCAATCAGGGATTTTAGCGCAAGGGTGTAGGGTGCCCAACGCAGCTGATGGTTAGCTGCCGCTTTCAGTCGCTTTTCATCGCAAACTCTGACGACTTCTTTTGCGTTTGCTAGCGTTTCACCGATCGGTTTTTGGATCAGAACCGAAGCTCCATCGGGCAGCATTTGCAAAATTTCTGCGTAAGTTGAAGGCGGGGTGGCGAGGTCAAAAATGCAGTCTTCGGGAGCCTTCATAATCTGTTCCTCAAGGGAATTAGCTACCAGAGGAATGTCGAATTGATTCGCCAGCTCTTCGGCAAACTGCTGGTTGGTGTCGTAGATGCCAAACACCTCAAACTCGCAAATTTGGTACGCCGGAAGGTGGGCGTTTCGCATGATGCCACCCGCCCCAATGCAGACGATGGGGAGCTTTTGCTTTGGCGGGGTTGGCGATTGGGTGAAGTTCATACGAAATGAATATAAACCCCCACCGGTTCGTGCCTCACCGACTCCCCCTTCTGGGAGAGTGTCTTAGTCTTCCTTTCCTCCCAATGCGGATACACGAATGGGATCGTATCTGAGCTAATAGCCAGACAGATTGACAAAGCCGAGTCCCTCTCCCAGAAGGGAGAGCCGCGGAGCGGCCTAGTGGCTCGCGGTGACTTTGTCGCGGGACGGAGGGGGCTGAAGGTGAAAAGACTAAATATCACGATCCTACGACCTCAGAATCTCGCGCGTCTCCGCAACGGCAATCTTCAACGACTCCTCGCACGACATCTCCAAATGCAACGCCCGATGAACAGCACGAGAAATTGCCTCGTTGATCTCCGGATACTCGGGGATTGCGGGTAGCGTGCGGGTGTTGGCATGAACGTCGGCAATGATCGAATAGTATGGATACTTTGTAACAACTTCCGGATCATTCCAAGTCGATAGCCGAACTCCATTCGCCCCACACATCGACGTAATCTTGTCGGTTCGAGCCGATGAAATATGGTGCAGAAACTTGTACGCCAACTCCTTATTCTTTGACCCAGACGGAATCGTCAAAACCCAATAGATGTTCAACGAAATCGAACCCGCAGAACCCGCCGGAAGCTTCGTGCAAGCATTCTTTCCTACGATTTTGCTGTACTCAGGCATCTCGCAAACGGCGGCGAACCCACACCAGTTCCACATCATCGCAGCATTCCCTTGAGCATAGTAATTTCCGCACTCAACCGAACCTAAACCAAGGCAATCAAGGGAAGCAACCTTATGCTTGTGGAAAAGGTCAACATAATACTGCAAGGCTTCAACCCCCGCCACAGAATCAAATTGAGGCTCGTTATTGTTATTCAACAACACCCCGCCCCGACTCCAAAGATGAATCAGAAAGTCATAGACGTTGTTGTGGCCATCAGTAAATCCTGCCTCGCAACAGCCCCACAACCCTTCTTCCGGTCGAGTAAAGAACTGAGCAACTTCAATGAACTCCGCCCAATCTTGTGGAGGTCCAAGCTCACGTCCAAATTTATGCAAGAAGTTCTCTTTTTCGGTCGCGTCCTCAAATAAGTCACGACGGTAATGAAAAACCTGAGGTCCGTCATGCCAAGGCATTCCATAAATCTTGCCTCCTCGTTGCTGCAACCCCAGCATCGCTTTATGCCACCCATTTGGCCAATCATGCGGTGGATTTGCTTCAATCATCTCGTTGAGCGGACTAATGCTCTCGTTGTGCATCAAAATCGGTAGCCAGTCAGTGCAACAAAGAAACAAGTCATATTCGTCTGACTCCGTTCCCATATTCGCGACCATCTTTTCGTAATGGTCGTGGATCGGCAAATAAGTACACTCAATTTCCACGTCAGGATATACCGACTGGAAATCGGCAATCTGAGCCGCAAACGCCCGCTCAAACGCGCCTTGTTCACGAGAAATGAGCTTCAGCTTCATGGCTTCACTACTTCGACGCCATTAACACTTCCCCACATTCGCCCAGCCGGAGGTTGAAGCATTTCAAGCGTAATATCGTCCGGATCCAAGAAATAG
>JAYUOQ010000139.1:0-1853 GCA_043760685.1 Armatimonadota bacterium
CACCGACGCGCCGGGCTAAACGTCTATACCGCAACTCCCGAAGAGTTCGCCATTCGTCTCCAAAGTGAAAATCGAACCCTGAAACGAATGTTAACCAACCCAAACGCGTTCGACGGAATTGGAAACGCCTATTCTGATGAGATCCTTTTCGCGGCAAAGCTCTCGCCCGTAAAACTCACACAATCCCTCAAATCTGAAGAAGTCGAGCGACTTCATAAAGCGGCTATCGGCACCTTCAACTATTGGCGTAATCGACTTCTCGAACTCTATCCCAATTTCCCCAAACCCGGAGACATAACCGCTTTCCGACCAGACTTCGCCACCCACGGCAAATTCAAACAACCGTGCCCAGTGTGTAAAGCGCCAATCCAACACATTGTTTATGCCGAGAACGAAACCAACTATTGTGCGAAATGCCAAAACGAAGGTCGCCTCCTCGCCGACCGAGCCTTGTCCAGACTCTTAAAGAGCGACTGGCCGAAAACCCTCGAAGAGCTGGAAGAATCTTAGTTCGCTTTCGCGATAAGATAGTCGTTCCAAACTTTCTCAACATTGAACGGATGTCCAATCTCTACTACTTCATCATTGGGAAGCAATAAATAATAAGTATCGAGCTTAATTTGTTTTCCGAGTTCCTTATAAGAATCAAATTCCTCTTCCGCTTTCTGTTGAATCTCAACCGGTAAAGACTTGAATTCACGATCGAAGTCTCCAAATTTCGGTTCTCCAATCTGCTTCATCGCATTTAAGATGATCGGTGGTGCTTTGTATTTTGTGGGTAAAGACATCGCATAGCCAATACGGATCTTCGAGGCAAGATTCCAGGTCTTGGCAATGGAATCGGGCATCATGATCGTCTTGTAAATAACATCTCCCTCATGGGAAGGTGAGCCGAAAAGGATATTTTTTGAAGCTAATTTAGCATTGGGAGTCAAAAATCCGAGGACCTTTATTTTCGCCTTCGGAGATCCGTACAGCCATCCATGCTTTTGGATCAATTGTCGCCAGAGTCCAGCGTCGAGGCGAGGAAGTGCCCCCATTCTGCTCTTCGCTTCTTGTACCTTTTCAACGTCCCCGCTGTCCCGAAAACCCAATAATCCAAGCGCACAAAGGCCACTTATGAATATGGCGATTTTATTCATAAACTAAAGACGGATTGACGAACATCAAAGCCTCTCTTCAGTACCAATGAAGGCGTCGGAGGTTCGATTCCCTCCGGGACCGCCAGAGTCCTTAAGTAAAACTACTCCACTTCTGGCAAATTTGTGTTGGCCGGACCATTGACCACCCTTCCAAAAACATCAAATCTTGAGCCGTGACAGGGACAATCCCACGTCTTTTCCGAATGATTCCATGCAAGAATCGCCCCAAGGTGTGGACATACCGCTGAGAACGCATGAACTTTACTTTCTTCGTCTCGATAGACCGCTTGTTTCGTAAGACCATGTCGAACGATAGCCCCAGTTCCAGCCGGAATAGAATCTATGTCGTCGACGTCTCCCGCCGTAAGCCAATCGCTGTACTGAACGACCATATTCACGGCCTCCTTCGTAAATGTCCCAGCTGCGCGAAGCGTTTTTCGCGACGGATCATACAGAGTCGTCCACGAGTTTTCTTTACCGAGAATCATGTCGGTCAACAACATTCCTGTTATCGTGCCGTAGGTCATGCCATTTCCACCAAATCCGGTCGCAATAAAGACGTTGTCCTTGTCTAAAGGGTTTCGTCCGATAAATGCCAAACCGTCGACGGATTCCATCGTTTGACCTGACCAACGATACTGAAATTCCGTGACTTCCGGAAACCGCTCACGAGTCCACGATTCCAACCGAAAGTATCGCTCTTCCACGTCG
>JAYUOQ010000140.1:0-1851 GCA_043760685.1 Armatimonadota bacterium
AGATAGTCGCTGGGACGGCAAATTCACTTTCAATGTTCAAGGTCAATCCGGAGGTAGCAAAAACTCAAGCATGTTAATGGATCGAGGAAGCTACCTCGGTAATTCGGACATCGAAATGGACAACAAGGATATTAAGTCGCATATTTTGTCATTGTCGGTATCAAAGGGGCCAAGAAATTTAGATACCGTAAAGGGCTGGCTTTCGCCGAAGGCTGGTTCTGGATTTCATATGTTGTTTGAGGGCTCTTTCGACCAGTCAAACGGTCGGCTTGATGCCAAAGGTACCATGACTGACCGGGAAGACAAGCGTTGGGATATTCGCCTAACGGGTTCACCAGACCGAACGGGAAGAATGGCACTAAAGCTCTCAGTCCGAGCCTTGGACAATTCTTACAATCGATCGTTCAGTTACACGTTGGCAAAGCAATAAGACAAAAAATAGAAAAGCCCCAGAAAGAAATCCTGGGGCTTTTTCGTCAATTAATAATTTTGCTAGTTGGCCCTGGCTAGATCCTCAGCAAACTTATCGGCAAGGGCAGTGAGTGGTTCACGGGTCATGTTTGTATTAGAGATGGTGATCGCAAATTCCCTATCTTTACCAATCAGCCATATACTGACCGTTCCGTGATTAGTGTCATTAGGGGTTCTATATGCGAAGAACCTTGCTACGTTGTACTTACTTGCTGTCCAGCCCCGAGAGACAAACGGCGCATATTGCATGCTCTCACTCATGTATTCCTTCCAAACATCCAATTTCTTAAGGGTTTCATCGGAAGCACCTTTCGTGACGAAGCTCGTCAATTCGGCTTTGGTCGAATTTTGACTTTGGAGCACCCATCTTGAAAAGTGCAAATCACCCGCGGGGTCGTCATCAATGGTCCAGCCTGCGGGAACAATGATAGTCTGATCAGGACCAGCTGGTTTTCCACAGCCGACTCCACAAGAGCAAATAACGAGTAAACCAACTAATGAAAAATAATTTCTAACCATTGTTAACCTTCTTAGCAAGATTTGTACCTTTAAGTTACGTTCTATTTTGATGGAAATCCTCCATCTGGATTTTTCTTCATGAATTCTTCGACGCTAGACTCGCCAACTTTGATTAGCTCGTCTCTGTCCATCGTTTCACTGGCAATGTTGAATTCAAGTGTGCATTTTGGCGAAAAGGCTGTGATTGTGGTCTCGCCATGTAGTTCATCTATGAATCCAATAAACGATCTTCTGAGCGTAAAGTTCCCGATTTTCCATTCTCGCGTGAGATCGGGTTGCTTCTTTCGGGAAGATTCATAGACGGTCATGGCGGACTTCGAAAACTCCGGTGCTTCTTTTTCACCAGCACACGACAGCATGACTTTTAGACCCTTGTCTTTTAAGTTAAAGAGCCAAACAGAAGATTTTTGATCTCCAGCACCGTGGGAGATCTTTTCCCAATTGTCTGATGGAAGGACGAAGTGGAAATCAAAGGCTCCGCCTTTTTGCGAAGATGGGATGCTGGCAACAGCGTGCATGCTTTCTTGCATTTTGGAAAATTGCTTCTTGCGCTCCGAAGTTTGATCCTTAGCATTTGGTTCCTTTTGAGAGTTGTTTGCCCTATTTTGGCTTTGAATTTGAGCGGAGTTGGTTTCTGTTGGGCCAGATCCTTCGGGTTCGCGACAGCCTGAGCTTATCAGCACGCAGCAGATCAGAATAGCCTCACAGTTTTGTTTATTCATGTTTATATTTTGTCAGCTATGAGCCAACGGAATAACCCCCGAAAATTCCCAGTTACTTCAGCTTTGCTCCCCCGCTTGGGTTTATGTCAAAGAAGGAATCGATCCAGGAGTCTGACTGTTTCACGTTGTCTTCAGTCTT
>JAYUOQ010000141.1:0-1849 GCA_043760685.1 Armatimonadota bacterium
GATGCTGAGTACGGGCCTGTTAAAAGTTGACAAGTGGTCCAATACCGTTTTGGATAACTACTATATCATGGTCTATGCCTGCTTCGGCTACATTGGGGTTGGGATCTTGCTCATCACATTCTTGACAATTATTGGAGGGTGTATCTTGAGGGCCGCTGGGGACTCGCCTGGAACTCGTGAGTGGTCCTTTGTGGCCCTTGTCTCCACGGTTTCGATTCTTTTCCTCAGTCTCACAGGTAACAGCCTCGTCTATCCCCCAGTTGGATTCTTTTACGCCCTTATTCTTGGACTTGGCGCGGCAACTTGGAAAGAGGAACTTGATGCGAACATGGTTGGAGATATTATCATTGCCCTTCGGAAGGTCATGCGAAAACCGCTAAGGTTACTCGGCGTCAATGTCTGATCCCGGCAGTCGATCCAAAGGCGTACTTTGGTTAGTTGGTCTACGGTTCGTCATCCTATTTCTTCAGCTTATTGGAGTGGCGGTTTCGGTCAAAATACTGGGAGCTCAGTACGCCGTTGCGACATACCTTGGTTTCATAAGAATTCTCTGGCAATTTGTTGACTTGGATGTCCCTCAAGGGCTCATCCAAATTCTCTCAAAGACATTTCGAGTTGATGAGCCGAGGGCTTGGCGATACTTTCAATCAGGGCTATGTTTGCACCTTATCATTGGGTTAGTTGGAGCCATTGGTCTCATGCTCGGACCACTCTATTTAGGTCAAACAAAAGAGCTCCATAACTATCCTCAGCTTGGGCTTCTCTGCTTTGTTGCTGGCCTTCAGTTCTTCTTCGATGTTTATGGGTCTGCTTATAATGCACCTTTCAACGCAAAAGAGCAATTCGCGAAAGTTGCAGCCCTAACGTCGGTTATTCCCGTCTTTGCTATCGGCTTGTCGATTGTATTGGTCTTCGTTTTAAAGTCACCAATAGCAGTCTTACTCGGGACACTTTTTGACTCGGTGCTTCAATTCATCGTAAAGATATGGTTCATTCTAAAGCGGGAAAAAGATTTTCCTGTCTTGCCAAAGTTTGATCGCGAATCATGCAAAGAAATTACTCAGATGGGACTCAGGAGCTACTTTGCCGGCCTCTCGACCCGCATTGCCAGCATCGCCGATAAGATAATCATTTTCAACATCCTTGGCAAGGATCTTTCTAACGTCTACAATATTGCTTGTCGAATTCCTCAAATCCTCCTTGAAGCCTTCGGAAAGATCGCGGAGTCTGTGACGCCAGAAATGGCTCATGTTGCCGAAAACGAGCCGCACAAGCTTGCCCAGATATTTAAGCGAAACTTCAAATTCATCGGATTCGTCGCCGCCGTCGGCATCATGTTCGTTAGCGGTTTTGGAGATGTTATTCAAAGGGCATGGCTTAATAAGCACTGGGAAAATTTCTCCACAATTGTCTTTATGATGGGAATCTATTACGGGCTTGAGCTTCATCATTCAACGATTACTCGGGTCTTTTTTGCCAAAGGAAAGGCTCAGTTGATGCTTCCTTTTTCGCTCTGGAATTCCGTGATTACTCTAACCATGACCAGTTTTCTGGCAAAAAGATTTGGCCTCTTAGGACCCGCATCAATGAACCTATTTATTGATGTTGCCCAAATCGTGCCAATCCACTACTACTGTTCTCGATACGGCGTGAAGGAAATAACAACCAGTGAGATGCTGAAGATTTCGGCTTCGATCTTGTTGCCAGGAACTCTCGCTGGGTTCTTAGCTCTCGTAGTTTTTGCCCAATTTACACCGGGCCGATGGTGTTATATTGCCGTCCTTCTGGTGCCTGTACTTTGCCTTTTGCTAGCCGCATTGTATCGAAGACTGGGGCTCCTCGAATTTCC
>JAYUOQ010000142.1:0-12645 GCA_043760685.1 Armatimonadota bacterium
AGGATGATGGCTGGCGATTACTATCCACCAGATGCAGTTCAATTTTATGGTCTGTATCAAGATGAAAAACGAAATGTTCAGGTAGGCGAACGCATTCAGCAACGGGCTCCAATCTTTGCCGGTCTTTATGCCTGGTCAATGGTCGAGATCTACATCGCTGACTTAAGAGAAGACTATTGCCAAATTGGATATGTCACCACTCAGAAGCATCACGGAAGAGGCATTTGGACAGCTATTCTGAACCGAGTTGACGGAAAGCTAGAACAAACCGTCGCAAGCACGGCTAGTCCTCACTCGTTCCTCTTTTGGGTTGGACTGCCTATTGCTCGATACCTTCAGTTGAGGGCAAGAAGACGCGCGATCGAAGAGTTCAAGAAGCTCTAAAGACCAGCAATTCCGTTTGGAGCGCCAACACCGGAAAGATAATCCCAGCCATGATCTGCAGAGTTGGTGCCAGAAGTTCCGTGAATCACATCGTAGATATTCGAAGATCCGATCAATGAATAGATTCCGGCATTGAATGCTTGACTGCTGGTGAAGTGCGATCCCGCTGCGTTGGCAATTCCCGCGATAATTGGACAGGAGACACTTGTGCCACCGAAGACTTGCCATCCACTAAATCCTCCACTTGGCGTACTGTCATAAACCGAAACGCCAGTCAACGGGTCACCAACGGCAGATATATCGCATCCACCTCGATATCCTAACACTGTTCTCGCCACAACGTTTTGAAAAGTTGGTCTTGGTTCAAAAGCGCTCTTTCCGCCTCCCGATCGATTCCAACTATTCTCATGAATTCGGTTGTTACTTGAATCAAGGTTGAGTGTTGTTCCGCCAACCGAAACTGCATTTTTCGACAAACTGGGATAGGCTAACTCGTTGCTTGTATCTCCTGCGGCAGCGAAAAAGGTCACGCCAGCTTGAACCATGTTTGGATCGTACTTAACAAAGTTGCATGCAGATTCAGCCGCACCAAAGCTCATCGACACTTGCTTTACACCCGGCAGTGCCTTTGCAATATTTACAGCTGCCATGAGGTCAGCTACCGAAGATGATTTGGCTTCAACGAGGAAAAGTTTAGCATTGGGTGCCATTGCGTGAGACCACTGCGTGTCAAGCGCCATTTCCTGAGACCATCCAGTATCGGTGGTAGGAACAGTTCCAGTCGCATAGACAACCTGAAAGACCGTGTTTGTGCTCGCTGTTGAACTTCCGGAGGGCTCAGTTGGAAGACCGAACTCGGTGGAAAAGACGTTAAAGTCGGCAAGAGAAGTAGGATAGTGATAGGCGGCGACAATAGCGATTGCTCCTGAACCCAGATTGGGCGGAATGCTGTAGGCAGTTCGAACTTGCTCAGGAGTGAGTCCAGTAGGACCAGCAAGTCTTGTTGTGGCACTTCCTTGCGCGATGAGGTGGTTTGTATGAGCATTTACGCCGATGTCGCTTGCTCGAGTGATCGTTGTGTTAGGGACAACAACTCCAGGTGCTTCGAGTTGCTTCAAGTTGTCGATTTGCAGGGTTCGCGCGGGAATCGCAGTCGTAGTGCAAACGGGATCGGGTGCCGGGGCGACAATTGACCCCGTGCCAGAAGTTCCTCCGCAACCAATCAGAATCACAGAACAAACGCACAATGAAGCAAACTTTCCCACTAACATGTTATAACGCATTGAGAGAACTTTGTTCGCTCCGGTGGCCGATTATTCTGAAATTCTGATCTAAACTTCGAGTTAGATCAATGTCGTTATTGCTTCTTTTTGCCGCATCCCATCTGCTAGGATCATGTGTGATTGAGCAGAAACTTGGCATCTTCGAGGGTAGTTGCGACGTCGGAAATGTTCGAGTTCCGGGAGAATGTAAGTTTGATTCAACTAAGGATTCATACTCCGTTTCTGGGAGTGGAACCAACATGTGGAACCAACAAGATGACTTCCACTTTGTTTGGAAAAAAGTTTCGGGAAACCAATCGATTGAGGCGGCAACAAAATTTATTGGCGAAGGAATGAGTCCGTTCCGAAAGTCATGTTTGATAGTTCGCCAATCGTTGGATAGCAACTCAGCATATGCTGCCATCGTGGTTCATGGAGACGGTATCACTGCTTTGCAATATCGCGATGTCAATGGCGGATCGTCGCAAGAAACCCAGATTCCAATTCGAAGTCCAAGATCTGCAAAATTGTCTCGCAAGGGTGATTATATGTTAGCGGACTTAAACGATGCCTATTCAGGAGCTTCAATTGGACTTGAATTACATGAGCCGTATTTTATTGGACTTGGTGTCTGTTCTCGAGTGGAAGATTCCTTAGAAACTGCCGTGTTTCGGAACGTCGCCATTCATCCTGTGGAGCTTGGACCTACAACCTACATGAGTTCCTTAGAAACTGTCGAAATTGCGAATACCAATCGAAGGATCGTTCAAGTATTTGGCGATCATATGGAGGCTCCAAACTGGACTCCCGATGGAAAGTCCTTGGTATATAACAGCAATGGCCTTCTCTACAAAATTCCTTGGACTGGAGGGTCATCTGAGCGCATCAATACCGACTTTGCTACACGTTGCAATAACGACCACGGAATTTCTCCCGACGGAAAAATGATTGTCATAAGCGATCAATCCCAAGATTCAAACCAATCAACCATTTACACTTTGCCAATTTCAGGAGGTAAGCCGAAGAGAATCACCGAGAACGCACCATCCTATTGGCATGGTTGGTCTCCTGACGGAAAGACCTTGGCATACTGTGCTCAACGAGGTGGAAGATACGGAATCTTCACGATCCCAATTGATGGAGGTGCTGAAACTCGGCTCACAACGGCCGAACCAGGAAAACTGGATGACGGTCCTGACTATTCCCCTGACGGAAAGCATATCTACTTCAATTCAGATCGGAGTGGCAAGATGCAGATTTACCGAATAAAGACCGACGGAACCGAAGTTGAAGCCGTCACTACGGATAAGCGCAATAACTGGTTTGCGCATGTTTCTCCCGATGGCAAATGGATGGTCTACTTAAGTTATGAACCTGAGGTCGAAGGGCATCCTGCGAATAAGGATGTTATGCTTCGACTCCTTAGCCTCTCGGATGGTTCGGAAAAAGTCCTTGCCAAACTCTTCGGCGGACAAGGGACAATCAATGTTCCTAGCTGGTCACCGGACAGTAAGCGCGTCGCATTTGTCAGTTATCAATTCGTTGGCTAATATAAAAGCCCAAGGGTGAATCCATGGGCTTAATATCCTTAATGTGAACCTTAGTCGACTTTGACGCCAAGTTTCTTCAGGGCATCTTCGACTCGCTTGTCTTTCTCTTCGTATCCAACAATCGCGTCTGCTACCTTTCCATCCTTATCGATGATGTAAGTTGTTGGAATTCCTGAAACATTGAAAAGGGAACCGGCAATGCTTTTTGCGCTGTCTCGACCCGCCGGGTCAAAAGAAAATGGGAACGAATACTTTTCTTTGTTTGCTGGAACCCACTTTTCGTAGGCATCCTTTTCATCCCAAACGCAAACTCCAAGGACTTCCACTCCCTGATCCTTTACTGCCTTGTAGACCGACTCAATGTGAGGCATAGACATTTGACAAGGACCGCACCAAGTCGCCCAGAAGTCGATGACAACAATTTTGCCTCGATAGTCAGAAAGCTTTTGATCGCCGCCACCATACTTTATTGCCGTGAAATCTGGCGCTATGGTTCCAGGTTTCAACAGTGGCTTTGTCGGAGCTGCTTTCGCAGTTAATTCTGGAACAGGCTTAAATGTCGATTCGATCCACACTTTGGATCCATCAACCGAAATCATCGCCTCATAGGCCTTTTCTCCAAGGTTAAACGGCGCACGAATATCAACAAGTTCAGGTTTTCCACTTCCTGTGATGTCAATATGCATCCAAACCGGCCTCGATTTCGCTGCATCCGTACCGCTTGTAACCTTCTTATTAAAAATTGCATCGGCGTCATTTTCAACAATCAAGGCTTTAACCATTTTTCCATCAATGCTGACCATCCCAGACCTCGATGACTCGCGATAGCTGAACAACGGATTGGGTTCAGCTCGAACAAAGCGGTAAAGTCCGATGGCGTAATCGGAGGAGGACGTTTCTTGGGTTGGAGTACCGTACGAAGCTCGAAGCGTCACATCCATGACTCCATACATCGGACGTTGCCCCTCTCGCTTAGTGCTCCAGGCACCATCACCATCGTTCGTGAGGTCGCCATCCTGATTCTTATCAATGTAGATTTTGTAATCAGCACCTGTAGGCTCATCAAGGGCAAGAACATAAAGGCTTTTCGGTCCATTTCCAACTTTGATCGATCCGTATTTAGGTTTAGCCCGATAGGTTGGTTCCTTCTTCACTTGGCTTGGTTTGGATTCAACTAGATTTATAGGGATTGGCATATAACCCAGCCTCGCGGTAACTGCTCCTTTCGGTTCAAGAGTTAGATCATCGGGTATGAATGAAGTTGTAGCAAGAATAGCAAACATCGAAAGCATTTTGATTAGTCTCCAAATTAGCGAATGGCAGATCAAATCTGCTTTTCCGTAGTGTACAACTAATGCCTGTTAACAGTCTCTTCAGAGTTCAAGTTAAGCTGGACCGTTTGGGTGTACCAATTCCAGCCGAAGGCAGTCAGGGTCAACACTGAACCAACAAAAAGAAACATAACAAATTTGTTGTGTTTCAACTTTAGCAGACCACTCGGACTACTAGCCGTCGGAGAAGGTAAACCGGGAAAAAATCCCATTTTCGTCACCTTGAGGAAAGTAAAGATTGCCAGTACCAAAATTCCCACGAAAATGGATAAGTAAGGAAGCAAATTCATCATTAGTGCTTATAGTTATGCACGGTGAACACAGGTAAAAGGTTTCTATCTTTTCGAGAAATCAGACATGAGTTGCAAGGTTGATTCACCAACGTGGTGCTCTATGCCTTCAGCTTCAATTTCCGCAGTTGGTTCATCGACGCCCAGTGCGCGAAGAAAGGCGACAACCGTCTTGTGGCGCTCTCGGCACCTAATCGCAAGTTCAAGCCCTGGATCTGTTAGTTTGAGTCCGCGGTATGGGCGAAGCGTTACATAACCTTCGGTTTCAAGCTTCTTGAGTGCCTTGGATACTGTGGGATGAGCAACGCCAAGACGTTTGGCGATATCGACCAATCTTGCTTCGCCGGTTTCCTCGCTTAGCTCAAGAATAACTTCGACGTAGTCCTCGGTCAGCTCCGTACGGTGAGCTTCACGGGTCTGCACAAAACTTTTTGATTTTTCGATAGTCATTTATCGTCCTCACTAAATTGTAGCATTTGCTTGACTTTGTAGCCAAAGGTACTATATAATACCGGAATGTAGCCAAGGCTACATTTAATGAGAATTGCTATGGGCGATGCCAAAACAAGTGAGGAACTGAACGTGAGTCAATCTCTGTCAGAGGTCAATCAAAGCGTAAATGTGCCCCTGAGTGGTTCATGGCTCAAAAAACTCTTTTCCTTCGGAGGTCCGGCCTTCCTCGTTAGTGTTGGATATATGGATCCAGGTAACTGGGGAACTGACCTGGCGGGTGGTTCCAAGTATGGCTACGCCTTGCTTTGGGTTATTTTTGTTTCGAATTTGATGGCTCAGTTTCTTCAAATTCTGTGCGCCAGGCTGGGACTCGTAACTCGCAAAGACTTGGCAATGGCCAGTCGAGATTACTATAAGCGTCCAGCCGCCATTGCGCTTTGGATCCTTTGTGAGATTGCGATCATTGCGTGTGACCTTGCGGAGGTCGTTGGATCAGCAGTTGCTTTGCAGTTGCTATTTGGTATTCCGCTTGAACTCGGAGTTCTGATTACCGGACTGGATGTGCTCCTTTTGCTTGGATTCATGAAGTTTGGTTTCAGAAAGATCGAGGCAATCATCTTTACCCTAGTGGCCACCGTATTCCTGTGTTTTGCCTACGAGATGGTGATTGCTCAGCCGAATTGGCCCGCCGCCTTGAAAGGAACATTTTTGCCATCAATTCCGGGCGAAGAAGCACTGCTCATTTCCCTTGGAATTTTGGGTGCTACAGTGATGCCACATAATTTGTACCTTCACTCAAGCATTGTTCAAACCCGAAAAGTTGGAGCTGAATCAGATGACCTGAAGAAGTCGATCAAGTTCAACACGGCTGATACAGTTATTGCGTTGAGCCTTGCATTTTTCGTCAATGCTGCCATCTTAATCCTCGCAGCATCGGTATTTCACAAATCAGGAATTGTCGTTGAGGAATTAGAACAAGGACACCAATTGCTCAAATCGAGCCTTGGTGCAGCCGCCGCTACGGTGTTCGCAGTCGCGCTTCTGGCATCGGGACAATCATCCACGATAACTGGGACCTTGGCGGGTCAAATCGTCATGGAAGGATTCATGAGATGGAAAATCAAGCCTTGGATTCGACGATTAGTGACCCGAATTTTGGCTATTATTCCGGCCATCATAATTATCCACCTTAGTGGCGGAAAGAACACAGTTCATCTTCTGGTGGTCTCTCAGGTGGTGCTTTCTATGCAGCTTCCTTTTGCGATCTTCCCGCTCATGATGGTCACCAGCGACAAAAAGCGAATGGGTGAATTCGCAAACGCGCTTTGGGTAAAGGTTGTCGGCTACACCATCTGCTTTGTCATTGGGGCTCTAAACATCTATTTGTTGGTCAAAACTTTGGGACCAATGTGGGTAAGTATTGGAGCAGTCATTGCGGTTGCATTTGGGTTGTATGTCCAATTCGGCTACAAATCTAAATCCGAAGAGCGTGCCAATTGAGGTCGAAGATTCTTTGTGAGCGACCGTATTATTAAGATTCCACTAAGGACAGAACCAAATTAAGAGTGATAAAGTATCTGTAATTGAAATGGAACAGAATCTTGCTCTCCTGCGACGGTTAGAAGAATTCATCATTGACGATCCTGACTCGAAGTCTCCGTTTTCAGCAAAGCTCGCCAAACAGCAAGGCTGGACAACCGAATACACTACTCGAGCAATTGAAGAATATAAAAGGTTTTGTTATTTAGCCGTTGTTTCGGGACACCCCGTTTCTCCTTCAGAAGCGGTAGATGAAGTTTGGCACCTCCACCTAACTTACTCCTACAACTATTGGAAGGTTTTTTGCCCGGATGTTCTCCAAATGCCCTTTCATCATCATCCGTCTAAAGGTGGCAAGGAAGAACGGGAGAAATTTGACGATTGGTCAATGAAGACTGCTTCCAGCTATCGCGAAGCTTTTGGTGAAGATCCGCCAGCCGTAATTTGGCATTCAAAGTTGCCAAGTCGTGAGCCTACAAATGTCAAACATTATCACATCCCAAAGGTTTTGGTAAGGAATGTATCTCAAATTGGTGCCGTAGCCATTGTCATGCTGGTGTTGGTAGGTTGTGCAGAGTCTGCAATTGGTAATCCACTCGACATGCGCGGACCAGACTTCTTGGCATTCTACGCTTGCTTATTTGTAATTCTCTATTCTGCCGGTTGGATGATAAGGAAATTGTTGAGATTACCAACTGGCGGTCTCAATGATCCTTCACCCCACTTGTCGCCGTATTCTCTGGCCTTTTTGAATGGCAAAGAAGTACTTGCGGTGAACACGGCAATCACAACGCTTTTGGCGAAAGAAGTCTTACTTTTAGATTCAAAAAAAGTAACGGTTCAGGTTATCAAAGACACTTTTGAACCGAATAATGATTTGGAATCAGCAGTTTATGTGGCGGCAAAATCTGCCTCAGAGGTTTCTATTCCGACGATTCGTTCAAATTGTACATCGGCCCTATTAACAATACGGAAAGATCTTGTTTTTCAAGGGCTCGTACTGGCTCCAAAGCAAGCCATAGTTGCAACTATGGCTGGATTCCTCGTTGCTTTGGCTGCTCCGATTTATGGCCTGATGAAAATATTCGTCGGTATTGATCGAAGCCGTCCGGTTCTCTTTTTGGAGATCCTTTGCATTATTTCAGTTGTGGCTTGCCTATTCCTACTAATTTCCCCGTTCCGGACCCGAAAAGGTGATTCTGTTTTAGCTGATCTTCGAACAAAGCAAAATAGTTTGAGAAGCATTGGCTATAAGAGCAACGCAGCAGAACCGAACGATGTCGCAATGGGAATGGCACTATTTGGAGTTGGCGCCCTATCCGGCAGTTCATTTGAAGCTCAAGCGAAGCGTCTCCAGCCACAACCGGGTTCCTCATCATGTGGGGGCGGTGACTTCTCCTCCAGTAGCGGTGGTGGCGACGGAGGGGGAGGAGGAGATGGTGGAGGTGGCGGTTGCGGAGGTTGTGGTGGTGGAGACTAGTTAGAACTCTGTAAAAATACGAGGAATCTGCCTATCGGTGCTCATCAATTAGCCTAAAATCTTTGTAGATGGTTCGGCTCAAGTATCTCCTCCTTCCAATTGCAGGAGCCTTGTCGGCCTTTCTTTCATTTATTATCGCCGCTCCATATATTAAGTCCCTCAACCGTCCTTGGTTGAAGGCAGGCGACCCCGTCGCGCATTTTACTTACGGAACAGTTTGGACCAACGTTCAACACGCGGCATTTGGTGCCCTGCTTTGCGGCTCCTTTTGCTTCATTCTCGAATCTGGTCGCCGGTCTTGGCCAAAAGTTCTTCAAGCGACGTTGCTTGGTTCGGTGATTGGCGCCATTGCCAATAGTTGTGCTGACTCTGGTGCAGATTTGATCGGCATATCCGCCATGCGTTCATCAGGTGCCGCAGGTCAGTTTCTCGGCGAAATCGCTTGGTGCATTTTGGTGCCGATGGCTTTAGCCTTTTCGATCACACTCGCAATTGGGCCTACGAAGCAAAGAGTCGCCAGAGCCATTTTCGCAACAGTAGTAGCAGCGCCATTTACGTTTGTCGGTCGAATCGCCGGTTCTATCATTGGGGCAATTATGATGGTCGCTAAGATGGGAATTGGAGATGTCACAAAAATGGCGGCGGCTCAAGACATGACCCAATCGGTTCCAGTTTGGCTCGTAACCGCAGTTTTTGCGGGAATAGCTCTTGGACTAACCATGATGATTTCCGACAAAGTTTCGCGAAAAGGGTCCATTCGGCTCGTTTATGGCCGTAAGGAGTTTAAAGATTGGAGCCTCGATCATACGGCCAACAGAATTGGATCGAGCGAAGTGGAAATTCCCATTCGAGGGTTCAAAGGGGTTGAACCGGTGCACGCGTGCATATTCCGTCAAGGTAACCAATTCATTTTGGACAGCCAGCATTTCTCGGGCTTTGTGAACGGTCAGCCTGTTAGTCAGGCTCCTCTCAATCATGGCGATATGATCCAACTCGGGGAAGCTCAGTTGGTGTTTTATGCAGCCGGAGCCGTGCGCAATCAGCCAAGGCAATACATCCAACCTCAAATGATGCCACAGAACTATGGTGTTCAGCCTCAGGTCGCCCCTCAGGGCCAAATGCCGATTCAACAAGCTCCTATTGTTCCAACTGGAAATCCGAACATGGTTGTTCCTGCAAACATTTCCAAGACTTATTGTTTGATCGATATTGCCGGTAAGGAATTCGAGTTAGCGACCGGACCGAACACAATTGGTAGGGAAATCGGAAATTCAATAAGTTTTCCATCCAACTCAACTGTTTCAAGATCTCACGCTCAAATAACCGTTGATCTCAACGGTGTTACGTTGGTCGACTTAGGAAGTGCAAATGGAACTGGAGTCAATGGTAACAAGGTTGTTGGCCCCGCATTACTCCAGGACAGAGATGCGATTGATTTTGGTTCAGCTCGGCTGATCTATCGAATCCTGACGAAAACATAGAAAAGAACAATATTGTTCAGCTTCAACGAGTGACCGTGACTTCAAATCGGATAAAGTTTTGCCATGCATCCAATTCTTGCTGGCTTGATTCTGGCTCCCGATAAGTTCTCCCTTACAGTTGAATCAATCATGAGAGGCTACGAGCTAGTAGGACATTCTCCCTCAAGCCTTAGTTGGTCAGAAGACGGCAGCAAAATTGGATTTCAGTGGGCAAAGGCAGACGGCACCAAGACACCACCGACAAAATCATTCGTTGTGAATCGAGACGGAACGGGCCTGAGTAAAGGTTCCTTACCAACCAAAGAATCGAAAGAATGGGATTCCGGATCAAAGGTAGGAAGTCAAATTGCTTATACTTCTGAAGGCGATGTTTGGATTCGAGATACGGTCTCTGATTCATCCGAGAATATTACAAAGACTCCCGAGTCTGAATCTAATCCTATTCTCACCCAAGATGGAACCTCGATTGTTTTCAATCGAGGTGGAGATCTCTATCGATATACATTGAGTGACAAGAAAACGCAAAAGTTGACCCAAACTAAGGCCTCGGATGATTCGAATGTCCTTGTTAGTCTTGAGGCTCCAAGAGGCACCACCTTAGGACGTCTAACAACCTCTCCATTAGGAACCCATGTGGCGGTGAGCTACTTTGAAAGCCCGGAAGGAAGCGCAAGAAACGCACAAATTGCTCGTTTCATCACATCGAGCGGCTATGTCGAACTATCGCCAACCTATTCGCGGGTTGGTTCCCCTCAAGGAAAAAGTTCGGTCAAATTATTCAATTTCACCACCGGGAAATCGGTGATCATTGCACCGCCAAGGGCGGGAAGGGTAGATCAAATCAAGTGGGCACCGGACGGTAAGAATTGCGCAATTTGGGCAAGCTCAGAAGACAATAAGGACGGTTGGTTGTTCGGGTTTAATGCCGAAACTGAAGCAGTTACAACCCTTTGGAATGAACATGATGATGCCTGGGTCGGCGGTCCCGCCGAAGGAGTTTTTGGCTGGCTCCCAGATAGCTCCAAGGTCTACTTTCAATCCGAAAGCAACGGTTTCGCAAACTTGTATGAGATCGATCCGGCCGGCACAAAGGTTGAAACAATAGTTTCGGGCCCGTTTGAAGTAACTCAACTTCGATTAGACAAAGAGCGACAACGATTCATTTTTGTTTCCAGCGAAGGAAGCCCGTTTGACCGACATATAGATTCTGTCAACTTTGACGGAAGCAACCGAACAAAATTGGCAGACTTTTCTGCAGGTGACGATGCAAGCTTTGCTATTTCTCCCGACGGGAAGGAAATTGCCGTCGTCAAATCGAGCTCAAATCGACCACCGGAGCTCTACATAAAGAATGTTGCGGTAACCCAAACTCCAAGCGCTGAGTGGCTATCGGGGCCGTGGATTGATCCTCCAATTATTCAGTTCCCATCGAGGGATGGAAACAACGTTCCGGCAAAGCTCTTTAAGCCCAAGAATTGGAGAAAAGGTGGACCGGCCGTCGTCTTTGTTCACGGAGCCGGATACTTGCAAAACGTTTTTCACGGATGGAGCTATTACTATCGCGAATATATGTTTCACCACCTATTGATGGAACGCGGATATGCAGTCTTGGACGTTGACTACCGTGCATCATCTGGATACGGAAAGGCTTGGCGGACGGCGATATATCGGCATATGGGTGGAAAAGATCTCGATGACATTGTCGATGGAGCTCAATACTTGGTGAAAGAGCTTGGTGCAGCACCCGATCGACTTGGAGTCTACGGTGGTAGCTACGGCGGATTTATTACATTTATGGCGATGTTCACCACTCCGGATGTATTCAAGTCCGGAGCCGCGCTACGTCCTGTAGGTGATTGGGCCAATTATCATCATGGCTATACGTCACCGATCCTCAATACGCCAAAGGAAGATCCGGATGCATTCAAGATGAGTTCCCCGATCAATTTCGTCGAAGGCTTTAAAGGAAACCTCTTGATCTGTCACGGCATGGTGGATTCAAATGTGCAATTTCAAGACTCTATTCGAATTGTCCAGCGATTGATTGATCTAGGAAAAGTGAATTGGGAAGTAGCGCCATATCCTGTAGAAGATCACTCGTTTGTTCGGCCAGAGAGTTGGACTGACGAATATCGTCGAATCCTTGCTCTCTTCGAGCGAACAATTGGTACGAAGCGTGTAAAGAGCTGACCTCCTATCGCAAGAGTCGCAGATACCGTTTAATGCATGAAGACTGGCATTGGGTTCACAATGGATAAATGAATATTGAACTGATCGATTGGCCCGCAGAACTTGATGCCGTAATCGCATCTCCTGACCATCATCGGCTGGTGATGGAGAATGAAGCTGTCCGAGTTCTTGAGACAATCATTCAACCAGGCGAAATGACTGCGATTCACACTCACGAATGGCCGGCCTCAACCTATTCTTTGTCGTGTAGCGATATGATTCGTCGCGATGCTGAAGGAAATGTCCTGATGGATTCACGGACTCTTGAAACTCAACGGTCACCAGGAGAAGCCGCATGGACACCACCGCTCGGTCCTCATACACTTGAGAATGTTGGTGCTTCGGTTATTCATGTGATTACAGTTGAAGTCAAACCAAAATAGTGATGTATAGCCTCTAGGCTCTTCTCCATTCGATGCAAATGAGAACCTTCGAGAATAACGACAGGTGCCGATTGGTCTCTCAATCGATCGCAAAACCATTGATGCATTTCATGCCGGATCTGCTCGCCATCTCTCGTTCCGTCTTGCACAAAAGGGAAGTCAGGCATTGTCAAAAGGTAAAGATCGACCTTATCCTTTGAAGCAATTCCATTAACTTCCTCGTCATAGAAACCCATGTATCGGCGATGCCATACGCTAGTGGC
>JAYUOQ010000143.1:0-4552 GCA_043760685.1 Armatimonadota bacterium
CAAAAACCGCTCGAAAGTAATATCGTAATCCACCGGATCAACATCGGTAATGCCGACAGAATAGGAAACCAGCGATCCAGCGGCTGAACCCCGGACCCCAAAATAGATGTTTCTGTTTCTCGTCTCTTCAGCAAACTCCCTTACCAAAAGGAAATAGTCAGCAAATCCTGTTTGTTCGATAACCCCAAGCTCGTATTCGAGGCGGTCGTGCTTTTCGTCTGGATGCTTCGCTCGCCCGTGCAATCCCGAGTACGCCAAATCTCTCAAGTGCTCGAAACTGGTTTTCCCTTCAGGAACAGTCGGACGAGGCATCGGTGCTGAGGTCTTATCCAGCTCAACATTACACATGTCCGAGACTTTCAGAGTGTTCTCAAGGGCATCCAAATTATCCGGGAAAATTGAAGCCATTTCGTCGGCAGTCTTAATGTAAAACTCCTCAGTTTCAAACTTCATTCGCTTGGTGTTTGCGACTAGTTCTCCCGTCTGAATACACAAAAGCACATCATGGGGCCTTGAGTCTCCCTTGCACAAATAATGGGCATCATTAGTAGCTATGGTGTCAACGCCAATATCCTTTGCAATTCGAAGAAGTGGCTCATAGATATCCCTTTGCTCCTTCAATCCATGATCTTGTAACTCGATGAAGTAGTTCTCTTTACCAAATATTTCGGCGTACATACCGGCTATTCGTTGAGCTTCATCATAGTTTCCCTTCATCAATTCTTGACAAACTTCTGACCCCAAGCATGCCGACGTTCCTATTACGCCTTTACTGTATTTTCTCAACAGATCGTGATCAATTCTGGGCTTGCCATAGAATCCCTTAAGGGCAGCAACCGATGACAACTTGCATAGGTTTTGGTAGCCCTCAAGGTCTTTTGCAAGAAGTAAAAGGTGAAAGTTTTCCCGGTCTGCTCGTCCATCTTTCTTGTCAATTCCCCGTGGAGCTACATAGGCTTCAACCCCGAGCAACGGCTTGATTCCAGCCTTCTTAGCTTCCAGATAGAATTCCATCACTCCGAACATAACACCATGATCGGTAATTGCCATCGAAGGCATTTCGAGATCCTGGGCCCGTTTGATAAGATCAGGAATGCGGTTCGCCCCATCGAGCAACGAGTACTCGGTGTGATTGTGCAAGTGGACGAAATTCTTAGGCATTTTGGGAGGCAAAATTGAGACGGTTTAAATTCTCACAATGCACCTTTGATTTTGACAGGCTACATAGCAAGTTCATTCTTCATAACGCTGAGAATTTCTGCAACCGACCAAGCCTGCCACGGACAGCCTCCTGGAGAATGAGGCGAATCACCATCGTAACATTCTGCTATTCCACCAATTCCACATTCAGTCAGCATTTTTGATACCCTTGCGAGCTTGGCTTTCGCCGAAGGGACACTTCCACCGTATTTAACATATGATCGAATATATGGGCCAAATAGCCAGGGCCAAACCGTACCTTGGTGGTAGGCCTCATCCAATTTGCCCACCGGTCCCTTAAACTTCGGATGATAACTTGGGTCTTCAGGCGAAAGAGTGCGAAGGCCCACAGGAGTGAGAAGTTCGCGTTCCACTGCTTTGAGGGCAAGCTTGGCACGGGCAGGATCACAGGGCGAAAACGGAAGGCTCATGGCAATGACCTGATTTGGTCGCAGAGATGCATCATTTGGATCCACAGTATCCATGTAATGTTTCATTCCTTTGTGCCAAAACTTCTGTTCAAAGCTTTGAGTCGCTAGTTTTGTGATAGATGCAAACTGCGCAGAATCCTCGCCAAGCTTTTCAGCGAGCCAAGCAGCCACATTGAGCATGTTGATCCAAAGACCATTAATTTCGACCGGCTTACCGTGTCTCGGGGTAATTACCCATTCCCCGATCTTTGCATCCATCCATGTGAGTTGAGAACCTGCCTCTCCCTGGGTTAGGAGTCCATCGGTTGGATCTACCATAATCCCAAACAGGGTTCCATGGCGGTGATAGCGAATTGACTCGGCAATCTTCTCGTACATTGCAACCGCAAAGTCCTCGTTCCACTCCTTCTGAAGAGTCAGATAAACACAGTTCGCAAACCAGAGAGTTGCATCAACTGTATTGTAATCAGCCCTTTCTCCCTTCTCAACGAACCTGTTGGGTATCAGACCGTGTTCCATTTGGGATGCATAATCATGGAGAATCTGTCTCGCCATTTCGAACTTGTTTCGATCAAGGCAGATTCCTTGAAGAGAAATCATCGTGTCTCTTCCCCAATCACTGAACCATGGGTATCCAGCGATAATGGAACTTCGATTTGAGGTTTCGACAATGAACTTTTCCGCCGTTTGTTCCAACTGCTCTACAATCGTTAGTCTTTTTGGCGATACCAACTTCGTTTCTACATCGTGAGCTATCTCCATCGAAGCGACGATAAAGCACTTTTCACCGGGTTTAATCGTGAATTCTATTTCGCTTGGACAATACAGATCGTCCCTGGGATCAAGTCCACGCTCAATTTCCTGTTGGTGTTCAAATCGGTAATACCAACCATGCACTGGCCTTCTCAGTGCCAAAGGATGAAGGAATGTCAACGCAAACTCCCCTTCTCGGACCACCGTTTGATCGGAACCGTATTCAATCTGCGAAGGAAAGCTGTCACGTTCAGAGAAATTAGCGTGGAAGTCCCTGAAACAAATCAAAGGTTGGGCCTGAATCGTAATAGCTTTGCGGCCATAGTTCTCAAATTCGATCTTAACTGTATTTTTCCCTTGTTCTAAAGTAATGGATTTTTGTACATCAATATCTTCACCCTTGTATCGCCATGTAACTACGGAACCTACTTCCGCACTGTCCGTAAATTGGTATCCGTTGGGATATATCGCACCGGGATATTGATTGGAACTCAAGGGAATTCTCTTTTTGCCTAAAATTGCGTAGACATCACAAGCAGCAAATACAAGCGTCCGTTCAGTTGGAGGTGAAAGTGCGGCAATCAAGAGCCCGTGGTATCGCCTCGTATTGACACCGGCGACGGTCCCCATCGCAAATCCGCCGATCCCATTGGTTAAGAGCCACTCCTTGTTCGAAGAAAAACTGAAATCTTGACATTCGTCTTCAGAAAAGTGATAACTCATTTCTTCAATACGTCCGGAACCTCGTTGTTTCGCTGCAATTTTCTCCGTTGAAGCATTTTTGATATGTCTTGAACCCTGAACTTAATTCCAAAAACATATTGGCGTGGCACGGCTCGATAAACAAGCACTGGTTCGACAGAACCCATCACTTGCGACAACCGATATTCACGGTCAAACCAACCCTTTGCTGGATCATACCGAAACATCAGGGAGATGCCTGTGGAAGCACCGTACCAGTCACCACGAATTACGTAACCCTGATTGCTAAGAAAGTTGTCTCCAGCAAAATAGGGACTCCCCAATGACTTGTATCCATATCCACCAGCGCTAAACGAAAGTTGATTCATCGCCTCATAGCTAAAGCCAGCTTCGAGACCAAAGTAGCCGGAAGAGCTAGGGTCCAATCGAGCCAACGTATCAAATCTTGCTCCCGAAGAAAGTCTTCCACTTTTTGCGATTGGTGAAAATGCACTCGCACCTAGGGCAAGCCGAGAAGCCGATCTAGCTCCCGACTCGACAATTCTTGCTCCCTTTGCCTGAAACAAATATGCCCAATTGCCCGCTGGTCCACCATTCTCGAACCCTATTTCAAGTGGCTGAGAATAGTTCGTAGTCCGGTCCGTAACACGTCCAATCGTTTCATAATTAAAAGTACTACTGACTGAAAACAGGTTCTTTCGAACTTTCATTCGGTCAAAAGAACTCTCTAAAGACCTGGAGTAAATTGTTTCAAAAAATGAAAATTGAGAACGCTCCCCAAATTGATTAGAAACAAAGAACTGGTTCCTGCCTATCTGATCGTCAGGAACATTCGACTTAGAATAGGACACGGTATAGGTCGGTTGTACGCTCGGAAATGCGGTTAGAGCCGCAAACAGGTTGGATGACTTATTGATGGGTATATTTCCAACCCAGGAGATGCCTACTCCAGCGTCTTGCCGATAACCAATGGTCGGCACCGTAAGACCCTCAGATCTCGGATCAAGTGAAAATGTGTATTTGGGAATAGAAGGAAGCTGAACTCCAAGAAGCGAGAGTCTCATTTGTCTGGCAATGCCCTTCTCACCGGGCAAAATCAGGACTGAGTCGGCGTCAAATTTGAACAGCGGAGTTCGCCAATTGCCAGTCCAAAACGAAACGTTAAGAAAGTTGAGTCCGCTTCCAGCCACCGAGACGGATCTAGCTTTGATGTGAGATGTAGCTAGTGTCGCGTCGACAGATTCTGCTCGTCCAATAACCTCGGAAGCTTTAGAACGAATTTTAGGATTCCAAGTAAACCAGAGGTTCGATGCGTTCAACGTGCCGTCTGGATCAATAACCGTAACCTTTCCCAAGGCCACCGCCTCAAGCGCCTTAAGGGACACAGTTTGGTTTCCTTCGGTAATCTCGATAGCGGGATCTGGTGAACGATCTCCGTTGCCAGGGTCTCCCTTTCTAACTATCAG
>JAYUOQ010000144.1:0-1831 GCA_043760685.1 Armatimonadota bacterium
GTCGGTGGTGCTGACATTTATCTGGTGGTTGAAGATCGGAAGTATGCCTTTCGTGAGATTCTTGGGCTAATCAAAAATGTCAATAAAACCCCAGTTGTCGATGGCGGTGGGCTCAAACACACACTAGAAAGACAAACGATCGAAGCCCTCAACTCCACCAAAGAAATTGACTTCGCCAAATCAAAGGTTTTGCTAGTCAGTGCAGTCGATCGGTTTGGAATGGCTCAAGCTCTGCATGCAACAGGCGCGTCGGTAGTGTATGGTGATTTCTTGTTTGGTATTGGGGTGCCGATTCCTGTTCGCACTTACAACGGAGTAAGGAAACTTGGAAAACTCCTACTACCGGTGATCACCAAGCTACCATTCAAATGGTTTTATCCAACTGGGGAAAAGCAAGAAACTCGAACTCCAAAATTTCCCAAATATTTTGAAGATGCCGACATTATTTGCGGTGACTGGCATTATATTCGCAAATTTATGCCCGACAAACTCCCGGGAAAAATCATCATCACCCAAACCCTACGAAAAGCTGATATCGAATTCTTGCGGGGAGCAGGCATAAAAACTGCTTATACAACCACGCCAATGGTGAATGGCGAGACATTTGCCACCAACGTCATGGAAGGAGTCATTGTTGCCCACTTAGGGAAAAGGCCCGAAGAAATTACCCCACAAGAATATCTAGATGTTCTCAACAAACTCGGCTGGAAGCCGAATCGGATTGACCTTAATTAGACGTAAGGTAACTTAGGAATTAACAGTGCATCGGTTTGCTTTCGTAATCCATCCCATCAAGCCCAAGGACGCGGCGCGTAAGTACCCAATTGCTAAGTTCATGCCCGACTGGGTAATTGAGCAGTTTTACGGCCGCAAAAAACCATTTGTTGGCTCGCACATCAAAGGCGTCGAGAGCAAGATGGGGGCAAAGACCGAAGGACTTTTCATAATATGCCCTCTAACCCCCGATATGATGCTTCACAAACTTCCGCTTGAAGCTGTTTACGAGAAGCTCATCTATTGTTCGGAACTAGCAAAAAGTGAGGGTGCCGAAATTATGGGACTTGGCGCATTTACGAGCGTTGTCGGTGATGGTGGCATAACGGTATCTAAAAACTCGCCTATTGCCATTACAACTGGCAATAGCTATACGATTGCAACATCCATTCAAGGAGTACTAAAGGCTTGTAAATTAGTCGGGCTAGAGCACGAAACCGCCACGCTTGCTGTTGTTGGCGCTACAGGATCAATAGGGAAGACTTGCGCAAAGATGCTTTCGCCATCTTTTGCAAAAACGATTGTCATTGGAAGGGACCAAGAGAGGACCCAAGCCCTCGCAATCGAATGTGATCGTGCGAGTGCTTCTACCGACGTCGCTTCAATTAAAGGTGCTGACGTAATCATTACGGTCAGTTCGGCCGGAACTGATATCATCTTCCCAGAGCACTTGAAGCCAGGAGCAATCGTTTGCGATGTTGCCCGTCCTAGGGATGTTTCGGTAAAAGTTGCCAAGGAACGACCCGACGTCTTAGTTATTGAAGGCGGCGTCGTAGCTGTACCCGGAGATGTCGACTTCGGAATGAGCTTTGGTTTCCCGCCAAAAACTGCATTTGCTTGTATGAGCGAGACCATGATGCTTGCCTTAGACGGAAAGATCGAGAACTTCACGCTCGGTAAAGAAGTTTCAGTTGCTCAGGTTGAAGAAACCATCAGGCTCGCCGACAAACATGGTTTCGAATTAGCCGGATTTAGGGCATTTGAAAGGGAAGTCACCCAAGAAGCAATTGATCGAGCAAGAAAGGCTCGACAATAAAAATTGCCCTTCAAATTTGAA
>JAYUOQ010000145.1:0-4540 GCA_043760685.1 Armatimonadota bacterium
TGTTCGAAAGGACGGGAATACCCTTTGGGTCGCCATGTCAAATCCGAACAACGTTTCGGCAATTGACGATTTCCGAATCGCATCGGGTTGTCGGGTCGTGCCAGTTTTGGCAGTTCCCGGAGCTATTGACGATGCAATTCGAAAGAATTATGGTGGCGGCACTGTTGTTCAGGCTGTTGCCGAAACGACCAACAAGCCAGCCAATGCTGACTTCGCTAGAATTATGGCTGAGGCCGGAGTCAAGCAAGGTCGGGATGCCGATGCTGCGCTCGATGATGGTCGCGAAGATGATACGACGGGAGCAGATGCCGCACCGATTATCAAACTCGCTAGCGCAATTATTCAGCAAGCAATTTCTGACCGAGCTTCTGACGTTCACATTGAGCCAGGCGTTCGTTCGATTCGAGTCCGATACCGCGTTGATGGTGTATTGATGGAAGCGATGACCGTTCCAAGGAACCTCATGGCTCCGCTCATCAGTCGCTACAAAATCATGGCGGATATGAACATTGCGGAACGAAGAATTCCACAAGACGGTCGTATCGAAGTTAAATCTGGCAACAAAGAAATTGACCTTCGTGTTAGCTCGATCCCTACTCCGTTTGGAGAAAAGATTGTAATGCGAATTCTTGACAAGACCACGGTTATGATTGGTCTTGAGAAAATTGGCTTTACTGAAGAAAATCAAGTTCGTATTGAAGAGTTGGTCAGTCAGCCAAACGGTATGTTCCTTTGTACCGGTCCTACGGGATCCGGAAAGACCACAACTCAGTATTCGGTTCTCAATAAATTGAATACGGTTGGTGTAAACATCATCACAGCAGAAGATCCGATTGAGTATCAGCTCAATGGAATTGCTCAGGTTCAAATGAACCGAAAGGCAGGTCTGACTTTTGCAACCGCCCTTCGAGCCTATCTTCGACAAGACCCAGACATCATCATGGTTGGTGAAATGCGAGACCTTGAGACGGCTGAAATTGCGATTGAAGCGTCTCTTACTGGTCACTTGGTACTTTCCACGCTTCACACCAACGATGCACCTTCAGCTACTCTTCGTATGATCGACATGGGTGTTGAGCCTTATTTGATCGCTGCGACGGTTATTGGCGTCCTTGCCCAACGGCTTGGACGACGAATTGACACGGAGAATAAAGAACCATATGAGGTTACACAAATGGACCTTAGACGGTTTGGATTCAACGTCACAAATCCAGATGAGTTGGTAACCCTATATCGGGGTGTTCCAGCTGAATATAACCGAATGACTGGCTATCGAGGTCGAACCGGTTTCCATGAATTAATGGTAATGAATGCGGAAATCGCGGAACTTGTTGTCCGCCGTGCCCCTCTAAATGATGTTAAAGAGGCAGCAAAAGCTGGTGGAATGCGAGAGTTGCGCGAGGACGGTCTTTACAAGGTTCTTCAAGGAGTCACTACTCCAGAAGAAGTCATGCGTGTCGTATTTACGGCAGGTTTCTAGTTACTAAGCAAGAGCAAAAATGCAGAACGATCCATCCAGACAAAATCAAGGTGCTCCTCCACAAGGCGGCGCACCTCGTCCTCAGATGTCGGCTCCACCTTCCCAGCTAATTCCTGGTGGTGGTGACGATTGGAAGTCAAAAATTGATACTATCAGCGGTATTCCTAATGACGAAAAACCATTAGGCCCTAGGGCAACCGTCGATGATCTTCATATTGATGAGCTTCTGGGCATCTTGGTGGACATGAATTGTTCAGACCTTCACATTTGTCAACAGTCGCCACCTATTGTTCGTCACGATGGAAAGATTAAGCGTCTTAACTACGATGTCTTTATTCCGGAAAACATTCAGCGAATAATGTACGAAGTCATTTCCGATGATCAGATTCAACGATTTGAAACAACTCATGAATTAGACTTTTCCTATTCGTTGCCGATTCCTTTCCATCTGCGAGTTCCTGGTGGACCGACCGCTCGAGCTCGATTCCGGGTTAATCTGTATAAGGATAAAGGATCGTGCGCAGCTGCATTTCGATTGATTTCATCCAAGATTCCGACGGTTGAAGACCTCAAATTACCGTTGGTGTTGAAGAGCCTTACCGAAAAGCCTCGTGGTTTGATTTTGGTTACCGGACCAACCGGTTCTGGAAAATCAACATCGCTTGCCGCGATGATCAACCACATCAATCTTAATCATGCTCACCACATTATTACGATTGAAGATCCAATCGAGTATCTTCACGAGCACAAACTAAGTGTCATCAACCAACGTGAGTTGGGAATGGACACGAAGAGCTTTGGGAATGCACTGCGGGCGAGCCTTCGAGAAGATCCAGATATCCTATTGGTTGGTGAAATGCGGGACGTTGAAACGATTTCGCTTGCGATCACCGCGGCAGAAACGGGACACCTTGTCTTTGCCACACTTCACACCAACAACGCTGCCGAAAGCGTTGACCGAATGATTGACGTTTTCCCTCCGGGGCAACAAGAGCAGATTCGTGTCCAGCTTTCGAACAACTTGGTTGCAATCATTTCTCAGCAACTTCTCACTCACGCAAGTGGAAAGGGACGTGTGCCGGCAAATGAAATTATGGTTGCTTCCCCTGCTATTCGGAACCTTATCCGAGAAGCAAAAACTCACCAAATTACATCTATGATCCAAACTTCTGCAAATATGGGAATGTTTACAATGGATCAATGTCTTCGCGACCTCTATCTAAAGGGATGGATCAGCCTCGAAGATGCCATGTCTCGATGTACCAACGTCGAGGAACTCAAGAAAATGCTTGCGACCAGTGGTGGCATGCAACAAAGTACAGGAACAGGTCAGATAAGACGATAATAGGAGAAAACAATGCCTATCTTCAGCTACACATTTAAAGACGCAGTAGGTGCTATCCAAAAAGGAACCGCCGACGCTGAAAGCGAAGAGCTTTTACGGAAACGCTTTGAGGAACAAGGCTTTACGATCACCGAATTAACGATGATCAAAGCTAAGAGCCCAAAGATCAAGAGTCCAGGAAAAGTCAAGCTAACCGATCTTTCGGTCTGGTGTCGACAATTCTCAACCATGGTTGACGCTGGTGTTTCGCTCGTTCGATGTCTTGACGTTCTTGGTCACCAGACCCAGAACAAGAGACTTAAGAAGATCATTGCGGACCTTGGTACGAGGGTTGAAGCTGGTGAATCGCTTAGTCGCGCCATGCAGCGTCACCCTAAGTCGTTTAGCTCTCTCTTTATCGGTTTGATTAAAGCTGGTGAAGTTGGTGGTGTACTCGAAGAGTCCCTTCAACGATTGAGCCACTTCCTTGAGAAAGATGTTGAACTTCGACGAAAAGTTAAGTCGGCTTTGACTTACCCAGTGCTCGTTTCCGTGATGGCAATGGGTATCACTTTCTTCCTTGTTTATTGGTTCGTACCTCAATGGGCTGCGATTCTCACTGACCTTGGATTGAAAGCTGATGACTTGCCTGCACCAACAAAGTTCTTGATTGACCTTTCGGATATTTTGCTCCACAAAGGTTGGATGGTTGCGTTGTCGGCATTTGTTTTGTTTATAGCGCACAAACTGTTCGTCTCGACTCGATTTGGCCGACGCGTTATGGATCGGGTGAAATTGAAGGTGCCAGTATTCGGCAAGCTTCACCACAAGATTGCGATGGCAAGATTTAGCCGAACGATGGGCACCTTGTTGACCTCCGGTGTACCGATCCTTCAAGCGATGGAAACGGTTGCTGGAACTGTTGGTAACACGATCATGTCCGATGCCATCTTGGAAGCAAGAGCGAGAATCCGTGAAGGAGACCGAATCGGTGACCCTCTCGAAGAATCAGGTTTGTTCCCTCCGATGGTCGTTCACATGATTGGTGTTGGTGAAGAGTCTGGATCGCTGGACTTTATGCTCCAAAAGATCGCTGACTTCTACGAGAACGAGGTTGAGGCCGCTTTGGCTTCGTTGACCGCTGCTCTTGAGCCGATCATGATCGTTGGTCTTGGGTTCGTTGTAGGATTCATCGTTATCTCGATGTTCCTTCCACTCGTTAAAGTCATTTCCTCACTCTCATCGGGTGCGGCAGACGACAAGTAAGAAAAGACCTCATTTGAGGGTACGATGCCCGTTGCAACCTGCAACGGGCATTGTTGTTAGGGAGGACTCATGTTTCCAGAATGGACTTGGATAGTTGGACTGATGATTGGAGCTGCAATTGGCAGCTTTTTGAACGTTGTCATTTATCGGATGCCCCGGCTCTTATCGCTTGGCAAACCCAAACACAGCTTCTGCCCGGCATGCAAGCACCAGCTTGGAATGCAAGACTTGGTGCCACTCTTTAGTTGGCTACTCTCAAAAGGCAAGTGTCGTCATTGCGGTAACAAAGTTCCATCGCGGTATTTTTGGGTTGAATTAGTTAACGGAGGGCTTTGGGCGGCCATTTGGTACCGGTACTTTTGCGCTGATCCAACCGGAAGCGAATGGGTTCTTGCCTGCTTCTTTATGGCTGCGACCGCAGCCCTAGTTGCAATCATTTTCATCGATGGAGAACACTTCATCATTCCCGA
>JAYUOQ010000146.1:0-4535 GCA_043760685.1 Armatimonadota bacterium
CTCCCGTTGCGCCGTTCATCACTGTTTCAATCGGAAGACTCACTAAGGCTTCCGTCTCTTCCGGAGCCATTCCGTGGGCCTCAGTCATAATCGTCACAACCGGACGGTTAAGATCTGGAAGAACGTCAACATCCATCTTTGGAATGGCGATCAGACCATAGAGAGCCACCATAGCGGTTATCACTACGACGAGGACTCGTTGCCGAAGGCTGATGATAATCAGTCGGTTTAGCACGTTGCTTCACCTCCATTGTTTGAGTTATGGGTCCGGATCATTTTCCGCCGCCTAAAGCCAACAGTTGATAAGAACCTTCAGTCACCACTTTCTTTCCGGATGCTATACCTTTAACAATCGTTCGATCGCCCAAGCTTCCTTGGACTTGCACAATGGTTCGACGATAGGTTCCAGACACTTCCTCGACGAAGACTACGTCCAGACCTGCCGACTTTTGAATTGCTGCAGTTGGAACAAGGATTTGCACACCCTTCGTAGTCCCTAAAGCCACCCTTACAAACATGTTTTGCTTGAGTTTTTCGCCTGGGTTATCGACAACGACCCGAACTTTTGTGGTTCTCGTCTTCTCGTCAACCTCGTTATGGATGAATGCAACTTCACCTTCATAAGAAAGATTTGGAAGGGCATCGGCGACCACCTTGACGGGTTGACCAATTTGGACTTTTGGTATGTCCTTTTCATACACGTCCGACAAAACCCAGACTATGTCCGCATTCAATAACTCATACAATTCTTGACCCGTTGCAATGGTTTGACCAACGCTTACAAATCGCTTTTCGACCTCACATGATATTGGCGAGATCACTGAGATGCGGTTCCCTCCAGTCGGGGTTCCACCAAGGAGCCTTATCTTATCGAGAGCAACTCGTACTCCGCTTTGAATTCTTGCAAAATCCGCTTTCGATTGCAGCATTTGATTGCGACTAGAACTTAAGGTAATTCTTGCAAGATCAACTTCCGACTGAGCTGACTCGATTTCCTTGGCATTCCGAAGTCCCTTTCGTGAAATTGACTCTTCTCGAACTAGGGCCTGCTTGTCTATCATTAACTGGCTCTCAGAATCGAGAAGTTTTGCTCTTGCAGAATTAGCTTCCGCGCGAGCAGTTTCAAGTTCACGTCGTGCGACGACATCGACAGCAACTCCTAGCTCCAACTTTTTAACCAGAGAATTAATCCGGTCAAGATCACTTTTCGCAGACTTAGCCAGAGATTCACTAGCAGAGACTTTTGACCTTGCAGATTCAAGGAATGGTGATGCAAAGGCGCCGGTTGCGGCAAGCTGCTTCTGAAGAACCAAGTTTCGGTTTGATATTTGAAGTCGAGTCTCAGCCGCCCGTATCCCAGATTCGGATATCTTTATTGACGCTTGGCCCTGCTGAATTTCTGCAATTGCTTTCCGATAGGCAGACTGGGCCTCCGCCAGATCCGCACTTTCTATCACCGCAAGTACTTGACCTTTCTCAATATGAGTTCCGGGTAGTGCGCCAAGGCTGACAATTCTTCCCGAAGTTCTGGCGTTTACATTCACCATTCCGTTCGGATCAGCACTGATTATGCCGGTTGATTGAAGTCCGCCAGCGGTTTCCGAAGATTCAACCGGCGCGGTCTTGAGACCAATCAATTTGGCATCTCGTGCGTTTATTGCAACAAGATCAGGATCTGGAGTCATCTCCTCGTTCTCGATTGAGAGTTTGTATTTGACTCCATCGATGGTCTGCTCTGCCGACTCTCCTTGCTTTGGTGCCGGAAAGGCCTTGAACGAGGGTCCTTTACTCTTCTCGGCATCAGGAGCGACAATATGGCGACCGTCAGCACCGTGAGCATGTCCCTTTTCGTCCTCTTGACCCCGAGCCACTTGGACCATCGAAGTTGCGCCAATTAGACTAATGATCAAGAGTCCAGCTCCCATAACTCGTGCTTTTTTCTGCCCCATTCGATAGGCCCCATACAGAAGCGCGATGCCAGCCAACGGTCCGCCAAAAATCAAGATCCAATTGGGTCCGTGCAAATGCTCCTCTTCAGAACTTGCTTTTGATCCTGCCTCCGAAACAAAAACAGGAAATTTAACCCGAACTTTCTTGCCATCCGGAAGCGTTACGTCCTGATCAATCACATATTCCCCCGCTTCTTTGTAGGTCATGTGCGAGCCGTAGACTTCATTCTCTGGCTCATAAGCGTTGATTTCAGCATGGATCGACTTTGAAGGATCTCCTTTTCGGAAAATGTTTGAGGAGACTTTTGCACCAAGAATTGTCTTGCCATTTGCTCCTTCTATTCTCATGTCGTGGTGACTAAGGATAAATTTCTGGTCTCCTCCACCAGATTCCTGAGGGGCAACAATGTGCCGTCCATCAGCACCATGCACATGACCTGGTTCCTCTTTTTCTTGACCAAATGCAAATCCGGCAACTATCAAAGTAAGAGCAATGAGAAGTCGCTTCATTAGTTTTTCACCTCAAGTCCAGGAAGGAACGCAGTTGCTTTTAGATATCGAATCTCAGCGAGCCGACGCTTGTGCGATGCTTCAGCGTTTTCACGTCGTAGCTTTTGGCGAGTCTGTTGGGATTCGAGTACCTCTAGGATTGAAACCAATCCGATTTCGTATCCGCTTCGCATCGCTTGAAGCATTTGTTCAGTTTTAGGCAATATTCCCGTTTCATACATTCCACTCACCGTCCTTGCCGTACTCAGCGCTTTCCAGGCTAAGTTTCGCTCTAGTTCCGCAGTTCGATTTGCCTCCTTGAGGAGTTCTTCAAAGTGGCTGACGTTGGATTCAGCCGCCTTAACCATAAATCGATTTTCTCCTCGGTCACCAAGGGGTGCCCGAAGCATTAGCTGAAGTCCAATACTTTTGTTTCGTGTTTCCGGTCTGTCCAAACTCCAGAAATCGGAAGAAATCCCTGCGCTAAAGGTTGGGTTTCCAAGGGTCTTGCTGGCTTGAACTTGAGACTTTGCGGCTTCCAGTTCCGCTTTCGCGATTCGTTGCGTTGGAACAAGCTGACTTTCTCGCGAATCAAATAGCTGGGTCTCAATCCACTCGGTTATTGTCACTACGGGTTCGGATGGAAGCCCGATCATTGAACAAATCTCTGCGCTTGTCGATGAAAGTTGAGCTTTATTCTCGGCAACAAGCTGTTCAGCACGAAGCACCTCTACTTCAGCCCTGGTCCCATGTACTTTAGGAGCTTCGTCAATCTCTATACGCCTTCGAACAGCTTTTAGAATTTCAGTTGACGACTGCAGATATTCTTCTGCGCTTGCCAATGAGTCACGTGCCAGAAGAAGCTCCGACACCTTGCTTAGTGCGGCTGCTCCTACTTCAAACTTGACGGCATGAACACGGCTCTCAAAGACAACGGTTTCTGCTTTTGCCGCATTAGCTTCTGATCTTCTCTTCCCAAACAAGTCGAACTCTTGGGACAAAAGGGACGTTCCGTTGGTAAAACCAACCCCTGGACCAAGTTCCAAAATTGGGTTGAATCCTGATTTTAGAGACCTTTCCTTTCCTTTGACTCGTTCGAGCGAGAAGGACTCGGCTTTAATAATTGAACTTTTGCTCACGCTCAGACGAACGATCTCGTTTGCGCTTAACGCAAGTTGAGCAAAGACACTGGATGCAGAAGTGACGAAAAAAATAGTGGATAGTGCTTTCAGATTCTTCATTGGACGCCTCCCGATGGCGTAGTTTTGACGCAGGGCAGTCCAAAAGAATTAATTGCTCGAACTGCCGATTAGACGAGTCGAGTTATAGGAGGAGCTCGAGACGGGTTCGTTCCTGGCGGTCCAGTTGATGGTGTAGATTCAACATGAACAAAGACCGACCTTGGTACTCCCAATTTGGAAATCTTGAATTCAAAAGTTGATGCAATACAAACTTCGAATTCTAAAGGCGAGCCAACACTTCGTCCAACTTGTGGAGTTTGGTCGTGCTCTTCGCAAGACAGTAAATCACAGCAATCGTGACAGTCACCATGGACAGGTTCTATCGTCGCTAAGTCCGCTTGCAATGCTTCGACCGAGTGATCAGTCAAACTTGGGCAAGTTTGACAAATTTTGCCATCAGCGAATCGATAGGACGGTTCGCACAGGTGAACCTGAGCAAAAGTCATCGCCAATATGAGGAGGAAGCCGAAGCGTCTCAACACCGTAATAGTACCAGGAGGAATTCTCCCCTATCGTGATATTGGTGATTCGCTCTCTGATCCACAGTAGTTAACGTGCAATCAAGGCACTATATTCCTAAAGTGCCTTGATTACTTCAAGGGCAGCATCGCAGACCTTCATTTCCGCAGCATCTAACTCAACTAAAGGAAGACGCTGGGACAAGCAGTCGAATCCCATCTTGGTCAACATGTACTTAACCGGGCCAGGGTTCGGGGCGACGAAACAGGCTTTAACGACTGGCATCAACTGATGATGAATCGCTCTAGCTCTTACCGGGTCGGATGCAAAACAATCAACCATCGTTGCAATGTGCTTACCGATTACATGACCAGCAACACTGACAATTCCGTGTCCA
>JAYUOQ010000147.1:0-1825 GCA_043760685.1 Armatimonadota bacterium
CCTCGAAGTTCCGCGAACAACTGACCTCGATTCGTTCGCCGACTTTTCACAAGAAGAATTATCAGAACTGAGAAGACGAATCTTTGATATCTTTGAAGAGTCAAATCCCCGACTTCGAGACAATGAGATCTTGCGTAGGGGAGCGATGGAACCACTGGAAACCGCTCGACTTTTGATGCCAATCAAACCGGCAGCCTTTGTGGATTTCTATTCTGGAATCCATCATGCTTCGAACGTTGGCAAAATGTTTCGCCCCGACATGCCGCCACTCCTTCCAAACTACCGGCACATCCCCGTAGGTTATAACGGTCGGGCGTCGAGCGTGGTCGTCAGTGGCACTCCGATCCGACGGCCAAAGGGACAAACAAAAGGACCTAACGACGAAAACCCAACTTATGCTCCCACGAAGGAACTCGATTTTGAACTTGAAATGGGATTCTTTGTCGGAAAGCCAAGCGCAATGGGCGAAACCGTTCCCATCGACGAAGCGCCTGATTACATTATCGGCTATGTCTTGGTGAACGATTGGTCTGCCCGAGACGTGCAACGCTGGGAATATGTTCCTCTCGGTCCTTTCCTCGCAAAGAGCTTTGCGACATCAATCTCGCCATGGGTTGTGTTGCCCGATGCTCTTGAGCCATTTCGAGTCGAAGCAATCGAGCAAGACCCGGTTCCACTCCCTCACCTCAAATCGAAAAAGCCGCTCACTTTCGATATCAAGCTTGAGGTCCAGCTAAAATCCAAGAAAATGGATCAGGCTCAAATGATTTCGGCGTCCAACGCCAAGTACCTTTATTGGTCCTTTGACCAACAGATCGCCCATCAGGCATCAAACGGTACACCGCTCAGTTGGGGTGACCTCTACGCCAGCGGAACCATCAGTGGCCCGTTAGAAGGCTCTTTTGGATCAATGCTGGAGCTCACTTGGAAAGGGAGTAAACCAATTTCGGTTGGAAACGAGGAAAGGACCTTCCTTGAAGACGGAGACACCTTGATCCTCACCGGATATTGCCAAGGTGATGGCTTCCGAGTTGGGTTTGGAAGTGTAGTGGGAACCGTTCTGCCGGCTTAGCTCGCCAGTTCGTCAGCTTGCCGCTGAAACACTTGATGAACGAACTCGGCGACTGCCATTCTTTCACCGTGATTATCCGGCACAAATCGAACACCGGCGCTAAACAATTCAGAATTGTTAACCGTCGTGGCATGGCGAATCTCGCCCCTCAAATCAAGAGTGGTTCCATCCATACATGCAACATGAATCAAGCATTTTGAGCCCGAAACTAGTTCTGCCTTCGATCTTATTTGGATTCCGCCAAGACCGATATCAGTGATCACAATGTTCACAGAATCTTTACTGTCGTTAACACTCATGATCGCATAATCAAGAAGTTCGTAGCGGACGTATCGTCGCTTGTCAGAGTTGTACGCAAGATTCACGGTTTTTCCTAAGTCTTTCCAGCATTTCTGCGGGATTACTCTTGTTATCGGAAGGCAAAAGCTACAAATGAAGGGAAAACGCAAACAAAAAAGTGGGGCAAGCGAATTGCGCTTGCCCCACTTGGGAATGTTTGGTTGCTTGAACCTATTTCTTCGTGATCAGAACGTGACCAGTTGCAGGATCAAACTGGATGTTTACATCCAGAGCATCTTTCATAAAGCTTAGTGGAACAATCGTTCGACCGCGATCAATGTAAGGTGCAAGTTCTAGGATGAATGGTGCATTGTTGACTTTAGCAGTGCTGTCGCCAACCTTGAACCAAATATTCTTACCTTCTGAAGTAGCGTTGACCGACTTATCGCCGTTTGCCCACTTAACCTTACCGCC
>JAYUOQ010000148.1:0-1822 GCA_043760685.1 Armatimonadota bacterium
CAACTTTCTTGCTGAAAGCTGAAAGCTAATATGGTTTCTCCCTCGCCCCTGCCCTCAATTCGGCAATATATGATCCATCTTGTCGCGTTTAGTGGCAAGATACTTTTCCCGATGCTCGTCGGGTTCGGCAATGATGGGGACGTATTCGACAATTTCGAGTCCGTAGCCTTGGAGTCCAGCCCGTTTTGCAGGATTGTTGGTCATCAACCGGATTTTTCGGATGCCGAGATCGGCTAAAAGTTGCGCACCGAGAGAATAGTCTCGGGAGTCAGCTTTGAAACCGAGGGCAACGTTTGCTTCAACCGTATCCATGCCTTGGTCTTGAAGTTCATACGCCTTGAGCTTATTGATCAGCCCGATTCCGCGTCCTTCTTGTTGGATGTAGACCACAACACCGCATCCTGCTGCTTCGATACTCGCAAGTGCCATTTCGAGTTGATCGCCGCAATCACATCGGAGGGAACCGAGGAGGTCACCGGTTAGGCATGACGAGTGCATTCGCACAAGCACGGGTTCGTCAGTGCAGACATTTCCTTTGACGATAGCAACATAAGGATCTCGTTCGACGGTTGGCTCGTAGGCGTATAGGGTGAAGTGTCCGTATTTGGTCGGGAAATCGATTGGGCCAGCTTTTCGTTGGATTAATCGCTCGTTATGGCGGCGATAAGCGATCAGGTCGGCGATGGTGACGATTTTGAGGTCATGTTCTTGCGCGAATGGAACAAGACCGTCAAGCCGCATCATGGAGCCGTCTTCGTTCAGGATTTCGCATCCTACGCCAACAGGCTTAAAGCCAGCGAGTACGCAGAGGTCAGTTATTGCCTCTGTATGCCCCGCACGACGAAGAACTCCTCCGTCAACGGCTCGCAAAGGGATAATGTGTCCCGGACGGCCTAAATCGGACGGTTTTGCGTTGTCATCCACAAACACTTGCACGGTCAGGGCGCGATCAAAGGCACTGACGCCGGTCGTTGCTCCTGGGATGGCATCGACAGTCTCAGCCATTGCGGTGCCATGACGCGCAGTGTTTTGCTTCGTCATCATTGGAATCTGAAGTTCCTCAAGTCGCTGGGAAGTTGTCGGGATAAAAGGAACTCCTCGACCGTACTTGATCATGAAGTTCATGATTTCAGGGGTACAGGTTTCACCCGCACACACAAGATCGCCCTCGTTTTCTCGATCGGGATCATCGATGACGACGATCATCTTCCCCTTTCGGAGTTCTTCTAGAGCTTCGGGAATGGTTGCAAAAATCATAGAGTCGCTTTTCATAGTGGCTTTGCGGCTTTCAGAACTTTATCGACAGCCTTTTTGAGATCTTTTTCATCGAGGGCCTTGTTTCCATCTTTGGTCAGAACTCGCACAATTGGGTTAATGCGGGTGAAGCCGCCGGTGGCTGAATCCAGAGTTGACGCGATATCGAGCATTTGTAGGCCGTTTTCTACGACCTGATCGAGGCTCCGATTTTCAAAGCTACCTTCGGTACGACGAAGAAACTCGAAGACGCCTCTAATTCGTTCTGAACCAGACCCAGCGCAGGCGTATTCGCCATTTTCGAATCGAGCTCCCGCTCCGTCAAAGAAATAGACGCCAAATTTTTCGTTGGTCTTGTCGTAGGCGGCAACGATGGGAATAAATACACCAATACCGTTCATGGCCATTTCGACGTTGCCAGCTAGGGCACGCGAGATTTCCGAGAGTTTGCCTTCTAAAGTAAGTTCCTGAAGGACTGCTCGTCGATAGTATTTGTAGGAGTGTTTCAAGTACCGACAAATTTCAATTGATCGAGCAAACGAACCTGAAATTGCAACCACAGTTAAAT
>JAYUOQ010000149.1:0-12434 GCA_043760685.1 Armatimonadota bacterium
TTCAATCAAAGAGCCCGGTGCAACCGTTGCTGCATACAAAAAAGTTGCAGTCGAAAGACCAAAGGCAATATCCGACGAGATAAGAATCGGAGTAGCAGCCGCAGTCTTCCCTTGGTAGAGGTTGTACGTCACAATGCCAATCGTTGCAAGGGCTCCGATAACGCTTAAGAAAATCCCCGTCTTTGCTTTCGGCCCAATAGTAAGGCTCGGGCGATAGGAAAAATGAGCCGCCATCATTCCAAAGACAAATAAGATCGCAAACCAACTATAGGTCTTACCGGCACCAGGTATGAAATTGACAACGAGAATCGTTGGGATTGTAACGGTGATGAGCAAGAGAAGCGGACTTCCCTTTTGCATGAGCAAAATTAGAAATGGAAACAGCAAATAAAGCTGAGCCTCTATGCCAATGCTCCAAAGAACGCCATTGATCTTATACATCCAGTCCGGCGACCAATTGTGAACCATCAGAATGTGTGCCCAAAGACTATCCTGAGTGATCGGAACATAGTTTTTGAACGGAAAGACTTCGCCGTTGGGAATCGTGATTTTTTGACAAACAAAATAGGAAAACAGTAAGCAGGCATAGTAGGCAGGAAGAATACGCAGAGCTCGCCGTTTAAAGAACTTTCCGAGACCATAAACCCGGCCATCACCACGTTGAAACAACCCGTACTGTAGGCTATATCCGCTTAAGACGATGAACGCAGCCACCGCCAAATGACCATGCCAAAAAGGCGCCATGAGTTCTTGAAGAGTGTTAGTCGCAATACTCTTTCCGGTCTCTAAGAATTTTGCATCAACCATTGAGCAAAAGTGCCCGATCACCACGTAGAGAGCCGCGAGGGCTCGCATTCCTTCAATGAACTCCAGCTTCGTGCTGACTTCGGAATATTTTCGCTTTCGTTTTCCGACCGTAACTGGTAACCCTTTTCCCGACAATACGTCTGAAGAAGTAGATATGGTTTTGTCTCGTGCTTTCATATGCTTCCTCCTTCTGAGTATTTGTACGGCCATCGCAACCGCTCAGTTTCCCTCATCTTCGCAGATGGTGAGATGGAGAACGATTGCTTCTGGTAGTTCTAGCACAGAAACCCAGCAAAAATTACTACTTGCTAACTTCCAAAGTGATTTATCCAGTGTTTGGCAAAGAGTATTGTTGCAAAATCGGAGCCAACCAATCGTCGATTTTAACAAAGATCGATGCGTGATCATTTTTCTTGGGACAAAAAATACCGGCGGATATTCGGCGCAAGTCACTCAAGTTGCTTCTGAACCCGGATTAAAGACCAACATCTTTGTCAATGAACTCTTTCCTGGCCCACGCCAAGTGGTTACCCAAGCCCAAACTTCCCCTTGGGTAATGATTGCCGTAGATCGTGCCAAATTAGATTTCGTGTTAAAGGTCCAAAGGGTTGAGGATAATTCGCTTCCTTCTTACCAAATTGCTCCTGGAGTGACGTTCACACCCCTCCCTTGGAGCCCATGCGGATATGGATACGGTGGATACTGGTCTGACCCGTGCGGATTCGGCTTCGATTCACCATACGAATTCCAAAACTGGTGCAACCAAAACAACTTTGAAAATCCCTACCTAACTGGTCAAATGAACTATCAACAAAATCGGTTGGTGTTCATCAGCGGAGGAGACTATGGCCTGGGATACAGTCTGCAAATTGGCGATATTTTTCTTTCAGGAGGCGAAACCATCGTCCAAGTCTCTCGAAATGGACGATCAAGCGTCACAACCCAACGAAGTTACCTATTGCTCTCATTAGGTCGAGAAAGCAAGAAATACACCGTTGAATATATGGTCAGCGGGAGCGAGTGCTTTGTCGAGCAGGGACGATATCTGCCAGTTCGGCAAGCTGGATCTTGGGTATTCCAAAGCCAAAGAGATTGGGAAAGAGTGGTTGTTGACAATGGAACATCAGTATCGCAATCTATTTCAAATTTTGACTATACAAAGTCAAATATGGGAGTCATCTACCCAGGTGAATTGCCACCAAACGTTTCGTATTCTATCGACCGAGTCGCCTATCGGGGACAGACCGCAATGGTCTATCTTAAGAAGACTATCTCAAGTAACTTGATCAACAAGAATAGCCCCTATTATGTTCTCAAGTTTGATCGAAAAATTCGAAACATCAAAGTTGTCGACTTTTAGGAGTTATCGATTGAGGAACCCTTGCTGATGGAGAAACTCCATCAGCTTTTCTCGCCCAGATAGTCCGGACGTTTGAACTCGTTTACCCGACTTTTCAGACTATGTTTCGTCGTTTGACATACCTTGATTGACAAAAAACTCGTTCATTCGAGTGTCATATTCGGAGCTATCAACTGTCTCTGGATAGGTCTCTCGAAACCAAATTTCGTCTTGCCCAAGCTTGGGCTTAATGTCTGCCCGGGCGTTTTCGGCTGGAACTCCAATACAAAGTCCGAACACACCAAAGGTCCTTTCAGGAAGATTCAGTAACTCTTTCACTTTATTTGGGTGGTTGCGAAGGGCACCAATATAGCAAATGCCATAACCCATCAATTCCGCCGCGCAGACCAGTCTCTCCGCTGCAAGCGAAGCGTCAACTACGGCGACTGTAAACATTTCGATCGTATCAAGCCCATCCGGCTCAACCCCTTTCGACCGAGCAAATTCGCTGATCCGGTTGAGGTCAGCCAAAAACACGAGAAATACTGGAGCAGTCAGTACTTGCTTTTGGTTCTCGCAAGCCTCAGAGATTGCTTTTCTCCGTTCAGGATCGTCGATCGAAATGACGCTCCAAGATTGAAGGTTACTGCTTGTTGCCGCGCTCTGAGCAGCCGCGATCAAGCCCGACAAGACTTCTTCTGAAATTGATTCGTCCGTATAGCGCCGAACTGAGCGGTGAGCTAGAAGCGGCGCTATGACCAATGGAAGATTTGGCGCATCAACGCCATAACGCTGGTTCCAAGACTCGGAAGTTGACTCCTTAAACATCAATGTTGTTGTTTTGCTTCCTTATCCATCATGGTTTTCGTATCGATTTCGCGTTCGTGCTCCATCGCTTTTTTGTTGAGTACTTGGCCAAATACTCGACCAATCCCAAAGGTAACTACCATCGACACCAAAGTGAAGACAACAAGACCTACGATCACACCTACTATGAACTTTCGACCATTGATCGCCGGTCCCTTATCCATCATTCCATCGCCATTCATTTCTTATCCTCCAAACTACCCTCAAACAACTTTCTTAAACGTTCGCGCTCTTCCCTTTCCTTTTCTCTACGGTAAACGTCGTCGTAGTATTCCTGGTCTCTGGCTTTTTCCGCCCTCGTTGGCTTTGAATGGCTGGTGCCATACCGCAAACCATACGGCAGCTTCGGAATCATGTTCCTCGCATAAAGCCAACCAACAATACATCCGGAGATCGCAGCAATCCCCGTCAAAATTTGGCCCGGCCCCGAGGCGTATCGGAAAAAGACACTAGCAACCACGATCATCCCAAGCCACTTCGCTGCAACCGGAATGCACATGAACAATCGAATCGTCATGTTCGGATATCGCGTCGCCCAAATGGCAACCAAGATTGCGTCGGGAATGAACATCCCCATCGCTGGAGCCTGAACAATGGTCATTCCGAGGGCACCTAGCAACGATATTGCAAGCCACAGATAAATGAATTTTTTACTGCCATGGTCCCGCTCCAGCATGGTACCAACCCAGTACAACCACATCACTTGTAGAAGCAAGAAGATTGGAGACATGCTTTCTAAAAATGGATAGGTAAACAAGGTCCATATTTTTGGAAAAGGCGTACCCTCGTAAGCGAAGGTACTGACAAAGAAGTTCGGCGAGCCCCAGGAAAGAAATGCACCCAAAACGACAAGAGCGCAAAGTGCAACCGTAACCGGCGCAGTTTGGCGACGAAACCACTTCATCGGATCTTGCAACGCCATACATTCATTATGACGTTTGGTCTATCCTCTGTTAGGATTGAAACACAAGGCAGTTATCTTACTTTCGGGCGGACTCGATTCCGCAACCGCACTGGCCGACGCAAAGGCAAAGGGTTTCGAATGCTTTGCTATGTCGTTTGACTATGGTCAACGCCATCGAGTTGAACTAGAACTGGCGACAAAACAAGCATCTGTTCAGGGCGTCACCAAGCACATTGTTGTGAATGTAGACCTGCGTCAATTTGGTGGCTCCGCCCTAACTGCGGACATTGATGTGCCAAAGGATCGCGACGAGGCGACCATGGATGCCGAAATTCCGATAACCTATGTCCCAGCTCGCAACACGGTGTTTCTTTCATACGCTTTGGCGTGGTCCGAAGTCTTAGGCGCAAACGATATCTATATCGGCGTAAATGCTCTCGATTATTCCGGCTATCCCGACTGTAGACACGAATTCATTGCCTCTTTTGAAGCGATGGCTAATCTTGCGACCAAAGCTGGGGTTAATGGCAACAAAATGACCATTCATACTCCGCTCATCGACCTAACCAAAGCTCAAATCATCGCAATGGGACTAAACCTCGGGGTTCAATATGACCAAACCAGCAGTTGCTATGACCCCGGAGCAAATGGCGAGCCCTGCCTCCATTGCGACTCCTGCATCCTCCGAAAAAAAGGGTTTGCAACCCTCGGGGTAACCGACCCATTAATCGCCAAATTCGCACACTCACAACTCCTAACTCCCAACTCTCTATGAAACTCCGCATAGCCGAAATATTCCACTCCATCCAAGGCGAAGGAATCTGGGCCGGAGTTCCTTCGACCTTCGTCAGAGTCAGTGGTTGCAACCTGCGCTGCATCTGGTGCGACACGCCATACGCATCCTGGAAGCCCGAAGGGCCAACCATGACCCTCGACGAAATCCTCGAACAAGTCACCCAACAAGACCTCGATCACGTCGTCCTAACCGGCGGAGAGCCTATGCTCTTTGATCCCATCGTAGAACTGACTAATCGCCTAAAACAACAAGGCAAAACCATTACCGTCGAAACCGCCGGAACAATCTACCGTGACCTCGACTGTGACCTCATGTCCATCAGCCCAAAACTCGCCCACTCAACCCCACTAGGCAATCTCGACTGGGAACGCCGACACGAAGAACTTCGCCTCCAACCCGATATCCTCCGAAAGCTAATTGCTAACTATGACTACCAACTCAAATTCGTGGTTGACACTGGTAGTCCAAGCGAGATCAAAGAAATCGAAGACCTTATCGCTGAAATCGGCTCCATTCCACCCGATCACGTCCTTCTGATGCCCGAGGGACGCGACCAAGCCACCCTCTGGACGAAGGCAAAACTCCTCATCCCCATCGTCAGCGAGCGCAATTGGCGTCTCGCTCCCCGCCTTCAAATCGACCTCTTCGGTGATACTCGCGGCACTTAGGAGAATGTCGCCTTCCATTGCATTTTGCATATGCGGTTATTGAACTAGGAACTATGCTTTCCGATTTAGAGGTAAAAACCCTTTAGCATCATGCGATCATATCTCCTTGCTTTAGCAAGTCTTCTCACAACCCAATTGGCAATCGCCCAATCCGGCGACTTCGCCATCACTGGCGCGAAAGTCGTTGTCGGTAACGGTCAAGTTCTCGAAGGAACAACTGTCATTGTCAAAGATGGCAAAATTGAATCTCTCACAACCAGTCCGGTACCCGCGGGAATGACCATTGTCGACGCAAAAGGCAAGATCCTTTATCCTGGCTTCATCGACGCCTATTCGACTCGTCTTACCAAGTCGGCTCCAGACGCAAAAATGGAGGGCAAACCCGATCAAAATACGTTTGCCCCGCCGTACATGTGGATCGGCAACCGCAAGGGAATCTACTCTGACTTTGGTGCCGCAGAAAACCTGGACTTTGAAAAAGACTCTGGATCCTACGAAAATGGAATAACGACCGTCCTCCTCGCGCCAAGCAAAGGATGCGTTCGTGGTAGCTGCGCCGTCGTTAATCTTCTTCCTTCAACCGACAAAACCCGAGTTCTGAATAATCAATTCGGGTTCGGATTAGGATTCCGAAATGGGTCCGGGGACGGATATCCATCGAATATCCTTGGCGTCCTGGCTCTCATGAGGCAAGTTCTCGCCGATGCAAAATCCCTAGCTGATGGCGTCGTCTTAACCAAAGAAACTACCAAGCCATTCTGGATGAAGTCACTCGAAGACCTTAACCCCCTCGTCACTGGCAAGCGACCGGGAATCTTTGAGGCTAGTATTGATCGAGAACTCGAACGATCAATCAGGATTGGAGCTGAATTCGGTTTTCCCGTCATGATTGCAGGAGGTCGCGATGCATACAAGATGACTTCTCAACTTACGTCGAACAATATCTCAGTCCTCTACTCGGTCGATAGCCTTATCGAACCCTCGGTTGAAGCTGACAAACCAACAGTAGCTCCTGCCGACCAAACTCCAATCGAATACAAGAAAGAGCGCCATGACAAGTGGGAGGAACAGATGACTGGCGCCAGCAGCATGGCAAAATCTGGAGTTCGATTTGCGTTCAGCTCTGGTTCAACCCCGGGCGCTTTCCTCGAAAACGTTCGGAGTCTTATTAAATTTGGATTTGACAAAGAATCTGCATTAAAGGCCATGACCGTTAACGCCGCCGAGATTCTCGGGCTCAGGGATCAATTAGGAACCATCGAAATGGGTAAACAAGCAAACCTCGTCCTCATGTCCGGAGACTTCGCCGAAAAGGATAGCAAAGTGGAGCGTGTGTGGATTACTGGAAAAGCAGTGCTCGAACCAGCCAAGGAGGTGAAGAAATGAGAATTCTCGCCTTCACCATGGTTTGCATGGCATCCGTTGCCAACGCACAATTCCCCTTTGAACTTGAGTCAAACCGAAAGCCAAAGACGGTTACCAACGGCAATTGTCTCATCAAATCTGCTCGAATTCTCACAGCAACCAACGGCACCCTTGAAGACACCGACATCCTGGTCCAAAGAGGCAAAATCGCCCAACTTGGACGTGGGCTCATCGCTCCATCGGGAACCGTTACGATCAATGCCAAGGGCAAAGTTGTCGCCCCAGGAATTGTTGACGGACACTCTCACCGGGCCGCTGATGGCACCAACGAAGGTGCAGAAAGCATTTCGGCAGAAACGCGGATGGGCGATCTCCTCAACCTCTCTTCCCTTTCAGCCTGGCAAGCCCTTGCTAGCGGCCACACTTCGGCTCTCATTTTGCACGGAAGCGCAAATGCTGTCGGCGGTCAAAGCGTTGTCATTAAGTACAAATATGGCCGGCCCAACGAAGAAGCCAAAATCAGTGATGCGCCACGAATGATTAAGTTCGCCCTTGGCGAAAACGTCACCCGAAAGAGCAGTACAAACAATGCCCGATTTCCAAGCACACGCATGGGCGTCGAAGCGCTTTACCGGCGGGCCTTCACCGAAGCAATTCAGTATAAAAAAGACTGGGATGCCTTCCGGTCTGGCAACGGCAAACAACCACGGAGAGACGTTCGACTCGAAACTCTGAGCGATATTTTGCAAAGAAAGATTTGGGTGCAATGCCATAGCTATCGAAGCGACGAAATGCTAATGATGGTTCGCCTTAGCCAAGAATTTGGATTCAAAATCGGCGCGATGCAACATGCACTCGAAGCCTACAAAATTGCTCCGGAACTTGCCAAAGCCGGCGTAGGAATCTCGATCTTCGTAGACAGTTGGTCTTTCAAACAAGAAGGCTATGATGCAATTCCTTGGAACGCAGCGATCTGCCAAAAAGCAGGCGTCAATGTTTCAATCAATACCGATGGTCTCAGCGGAACGACGGCACTCAATATTGATGCCGCCAAAACGATGCGATTTGGTGGATTCACCGAAGAGGAAGCCCTCCGAACCGTCACAATCAACCCTGCGAAGGAACTAGGAATCGATCACCGAACCGGAAGCATCGAAGTCGGAAAGGATGCTGACCTAGTCATTTGGGACGGTCACCCGATGAGCGTTTATTCGAAATGCTCGATGACCATGATTGAAGGTGACGTCTATTTCGAGCGCCGAGACGCGTTCGGAATTGACCCCGTTTCGATAACCAAGCAGCGACTAGACCGAAAGGTCAACAAGGCAGAGAACGATCGCCTTCCTGCGAAATCCAACACCTATGCCATCGTTGGTGCAACCGTTCACCCTGTTAGCGGTCCCGACATCAAGTCAGGAACCGTCATCATTAAAGACGGAAAGATTGCCGATGTCGGCACAAACGTCTCAGTCCCAAGCGGAGCTTCGGTAGTTAACGGTAGTGGTCTCCACGTTTATCCCGGATTCATTGATGGGCAATCGTCCATCGGCTTAATGGAAATTGGACCCATTCCGGTCATGAACGATAACCGAGAATTCGGAACCCTCAATGCTGATCTAGATTCCCTCACAAATCTTTGGGTCGAAAGCACCCACTTTGGAACAGCTCGGTTCAACGGAGTAACCAATGCATTCTCTGCGCCTAGCGGCGGCACCATTTCTGGTCAAGGTGCGCTCATCAATACTGACGGATATACAACCGAAGAGTTTGGTGTCTTGAGAAAAGCCGGTCTAATCGTGAACTTCTCCGCCGGTCGATTTAGCGGAAACTTTGACCTCTGCGACATGTTTGACACATCAATCTTGTTTGGCGGGGCTGGTCAAACTGGCACCATGGACGGCAAGGTTGGCGACGCTCACCTGAGCCTTCACCAGTTGGAGCAATACTACGACTACCTTGGCGGAAGAATGCCAGTCCAAGACTTTTCCGCTGGTCTCAACGATAAGGCAGTCGAAGCATATTTCGACAAATCCATTGAGTACATGAAGCTTAGAAAGATCGATCCAACAACTCCAATTGACCTCGGAATGGAAGCCATGATTCCGTATGTCAAGGGAGAACGATTGGTCGTGCTGAGCACCAGTCGAGCAGCCTCAATTCGAGCCGCAGTCGCCTTCGCAAAGAAATATCGTCTCAAAGCTGCCTTATCTGGCGCGTCAGAAGCTTGGAAAGAAACCGACCTCCTGAAAAAGTCTGGAATTCCGGTCATCATCAACCCAGCCGGTGCCAGCACCCTCGGCGCAAACAGCACGGATAATCCCTGGGATCCATATGACACCCCGTATGTAAGAGCTGGACTCTTGGCAAAAGCCGGAGTCAAATTCTGCTTCCAAAGTGGCGGAGGATCAGACATGATGATGCTTCCATTCAAAGTTGGCGAGCACTGCGCTTATGGCCTCTCGCGTGAGGACGCACTAAAATCCCTTACCATCAATGCCGCCCAAATCTTCGGAGTAGACGACAAGCTCGGCTCCATCGAGGTTGGCAAAATGGGCAATATCATCGTTACGGATGGCGATCCATTCGAGTTGACCTCAACCATGCGGTATGTATTCATCAACGGTCAGCCAAGAAGGCTTGCGAGCAAACACACCATGCTCCGTGACAAATACATGGAGAGGTTGAAGTAAGGTCAGTGGGGGATTAACATGCCCACCAAAATGAGAAGGGGCCGAAAGCTTGGCTCTCGGACCCAATATTTAGATTCCAAACAATTCTAAGTGGCGGATTTCTAGCTCTGAAGCACGTCTTTATGTCTGTGAGTAATGGCAGATTTAAGAAACCGCTGAAAGTTTCTATCATCGCGTCTTTGATTGTCGTTGTCATCATCGTACTGCCTTTGCATTTCACAGGCTTACTCTCTTCACTTATTCGCCTACCAAAGATTGAGCAAGAAGCAATTAGCCTTGGAGCGCCAAGAAACCTTGAAGAATACAGGCGTTTTATCGGAGGATCCGGGCAAAATGTCGCCAGCGATCTCGGTCGATTTTTTCCAGCCAAGCTGCCAACTCTCCATTCAGCTGAGCCTCGTAAGGCTGACCCTGGTTATGCTTGGCCAACTGCAGCCTTGAAACTTTACAACAGCCTCCAACCGAATATCCAAGCATTCAAACATTTGGAACCAGGCGACTACCTTGTCACAAGCGATTTGCCGCTCAACAATGCACATATTGAAGGTGGAGCTGAATTTGTTTATGAGACTCTTGCTATTCATCTCGCGAACCAAGGTCGATTTCAAGAGTCAATCGAATTCTTCGAGATTTGCACAGTCATTAATCGGTGGCGCTGGTCTGACCTTCCCTTGGGGGGGGAGCTTTCTCTTGGGTTTCACACGCACCTTTTGCAAAACGTCGATGCGATTCTTACCAAAAATCCTGGCAACCAACACGTAAGAGCCCTAGGCTTAAAACTTCTTAAAGACGTGCCGATCTTTCTCAACTATCGCCGTGGCTACTTGATGGCGATCGGATTCAATATGGCGCATAGTCGAGATGGAGTTCCTATGTCTATTTCGTTGAATTTGCATGATCCACTGGAACGAGCGCTTTGGGCGAGGCGGTTTTCAATTGTGGAATCAGCTCATCGTTCAGACGTTATACGAGCGTTTATTGCAGGATACAAAGTTGCAATGAAAAATCCGCCTACGTCTTCGGCCGGAGAATTAGCAAGGAAAGCAGTGTGGCAAGAACTGAAAGACTGCAACCAGGTCACTCAACCGTTGGTGAAAAACATCGGTGACACTGGATTTATCCCAATAAATGAGTATTTGTCGGTAATCTCCCGGATTCGCAAACGCTTCGAAAAGAGTGAATGACCTGACGAGTCGGTAGACTAACGAGCATGAACAGCAAGACGAGACCCATCCCCTTGGGTCTCGTCTTGCTCTTCGCCTGCCTCCCATTGTTTGGTTGGTGGATGACCGGTCTGTTCGACGTTGACGAAGGCTTCTACGGTGCCGTCGTCGCCGAAATGAACAGGAGAGGCGAGTGGATCACTCCCTACTTCAACGGGAAGCCCTGGTTCGAAAAACCGATCCTCCTCTATTGGCTAGCTAAGCCATGCATGCTCCTCTTCGGCCCCGACTTCGGCCCGCGGCTTCCATCAGTGCTGAGCACCATTGCCTTGTTCGTCGTCTGCGGCTTGTTTATGAAGCGGCGGTACGGCGCATCCGCTCAGGCTCTGACAATTTTTTGCTTAGGATCAAGCATCTTAGTCTTGGCACTTGGTCGGCTAATGATGACCGATGCACCCCTCAATCTCGCCCTAACCACAGCATTCCTTAGCTTCTATGAATCACTGGTTGGTGACCGACGGTGGCGCATCCTTACCGCATTTTGTCTCGGATTAGGAGTCCTCGCCAAGGGCCCGGTAGCCCTCATCTTATTTATTTTGGTGGCAGGAATTGCCCTTTGGCGCGATCCAATCCTGCGAGAACAAATCAAAGGTTATTGGCTTGCGGGAACCGCCGTTCTATTCGCCGTGATTGCTGCTTGGTACGTCCCTTGCTATCTCGCAAACGGGCAAACATTCGTCGATGAATTCCTGATCAAGCAAAACATCGGGCGATTTCTGGGTGGCGACAAAGCACACTCTCTTGGGCTTGCAGGACTGCCCTTTTACATCCCTTTCGTCATTATCGGAATATGCCCGTGGGGTTGGGCCGAATGGCGGGCATTTACCAAAGATAACGTTGAAGACTCATTCTCCAAATTCTTGTTCATTTGGGCAGCAACAATCTTCGTCTTTTTCACCGTCAGTAGTGCCAAACTGCCCCACTACATCTTGCCGATGATCGCTCCGATGGCAATGCTCGCGGCGAAACGAATCGACTCTAAACCTCGGCTCAAATGGACAGCAGTAGGAGTCATGTCAATCTCACTGATACTCTCCCTTGCTGTCCTTGATCCACTTCTGAGAATTTGGTACAAAGCATCAGGACAACAGGAAGCCCATTACTTGGTTCGCAAGCACCCAGAGATTGAAGCCCTGTTCCAACTCAGTCGACGAGAAAAGCAGATGAACACCGGCACCACGAAGCTCCAGGAAACAAGCTTGCCATCCCTGATCATGTATCTGAATCACAGCGTCATCGAAACAGATGAGGAGGCCGATCTCTTCAAGCCTGGACTTCAAAAAGATAGCGTTCCGATTGGAAGAGTATTTTTCACTCGAAAGTCTCGAATTGCTTCCTTCAAAGTCAAACCAGAAGTAGTCGAAGAAACTGAAAATTTTGGGGTCTATAAATCACAAGTCTGGTGGAATTCAGGCACCAACTTGCTGCCAAAAAGTGCTGACGACAAAGAAATCGGAATCCTGATACAAAGACATCCTGAAATCGAGGCAATCAGTAATATTCCAAACTATACGATCGCCAGCAAGGATATTGTTCATGTTGCAAACACAAGCGAAGTTGTAAAACTTGTGCCGGATGCCCATAGTGCCGTTAATTTCAGCGAACGAAAACTCGTTTTCATTGCCCGTAAATCCGATATTGAATCGGAACGAAGGAGGCTATGGATGATCGAAGAAACGGAGAATTTTGGCATCTACAAACTTCAATAAATTCTGTCTCCCCCTGAAGGCTCATCGGTCACCAATGAACAGCCCTGAAAGGGCGGCAATATGTCA
>JAYUOQ010000150.1:0-1822 GCA_043760685.1 Armatimonadota bacterium
CAAAAACATCAAAGCTCGATTCACACGAGCTGTAATCCTTTCCGGACCCAAGACTGCCATAAGCTCAAACAAACCTGGTCCTGATGTCTTTCCGGTCAAGGCTACTCGAGTGGGATGCACGATCGGTCCAAGCTTTTCAAATCCATGTTCGGTTTGAAACTCCACCAGTTTCTCTTTGTACTCGTCAACCGACAATTGTGAAGTCCCACATTCTGATTTAAGGAATTCGAACAAGGAACGAACATGATCTTGTCCAAACCACTTTTCGACAGCTTTGGCATCCATTTCTGGCTCTTCAACAATGAAGAATTCGCACGCAGCACCAAATTCGATGAGGTTGGTCACCCGCTCTTGCTCTTCTTTGATACATTGAAGGGCATACTCCTGATTGGATTCTGCGAACTTAATCAGATTCTCAAACTGGGCAAAGATCTTCTTGCCGTCCTTCTCCGGTTGGTTCGGAATTCGATCTTCGTCGACAAAGTTTTCCCAGTACTGTTTGGTGTACGGTTCGTTGTACAGAGCTTTCATTTCTGCCAAGACTGCCTCGGTAGTCATCGAGCGAATGCGAGCTCCGTTGAGCCAGTTCAGCTTTTCAATATCAAATCGTCCGGGCGAAGGCTGAAGACCAGCCAAAGTAAATGTGCTGATCAGTTCCTCTTCCGTCATGTTCTCCAGATCGCCACCGGGGGACCAGCCGATGAGGGCAATGAAGTTCTTGAGTGCAGACTTGAGATATCCCTGGGCCATGTAGTCAAGGACACGGGTTGCGCCATGTCGCTTACTGAGCTTCTTACCGTCTGCGCCGATGATGACCGGACAGTGGACGAAAACAGGTGGCTCCCAACCGAACAACTCAAACAAGAGGGTGTGGATAGGTGATGTCGGAATCCATTCTTCACCCCGAAGGATATGGGTGATTTCCATCAGATGATCGTCAACCATCGCAGCGAAATGGTAGGTTGGCATTCCGTCGCCTTTAATCAAGACTGGATCGGGCAAAATGTTGGAATCGAACTCGATCCGACCCCGGATAGCGTCTTGAACGATGATCTTTCGATCCCGAGGGATCTTCATTCGGATGACGTATGTTCGTCCGTCCGCGATCGCGGCATCGACTTCACTAGGTAATGCGTCGCGCCAATCCCCACCAAAATAGCCGATCTGCTGTTTGTTGATTTGTTGGAATTCGCGCATTTGGTCAAGTTCTTCACTCGTATCAAATGCCTTGTATGCGTGTCCTTTTTCTTCAAGAATTGAAATGTACTTTGCGTAGATTCCCGCTTCTTTTCTTTCTGATTGTCGGTAAGGGGCAAACGGACCGCCAATATGGGGACCCTCGTCAAACTCGATCCCAACCCATCGTAAAGTTTCGACAAACTCTTGCTCGCTTTCTTCGTTATATCTGGCTCTATCGGTGTCCTCGATACGGAAAATGCATTGTCCACCTTCGTGTTTAGCAAACAGAAAATCGAACAATACGGTGCGCAACGCGCCAACATGGAGAAGTCCTGTCGGACTTGGGGCAAAACGAACACGAACTGACATTATTTGTTTAAGGGTACCGCCCAAAGACCTAGTGGGGAGCCGAAAGGGTACAACCTAACGTAATTATCGAATTCAGTAACAAACATGAGTGAAGCAGCTGCCTGGTATTACGTCGGATCATTTGGACAACTTGGTCCGCTCACGCTCGAACAAATGGAGGAGCTGATCGATGGTGGCGTCATCGAAAAATCAACATACGTTTGGAAGCCATCGATGAACGACTGGCTACCTGCGGGCAATGTCACCGACTTGATGACCGCATTCAAAATTGTTG
>JAYUOQ010000151.1:0-1816 GCA_043760685.1 Armatimonadota bacterium
TGAGATTAGTAAGCGCGCAGTTCGGGCAGGATTTGAGTGGCCAAATATTGAGGGAGTACTCGATAAAGTTAAAGAAGAAGTTGTTGAGCTTGAGGAAGCGATTCAAAGTGGTGATCAAGAACACATTAAGGCTGAAATCGGCGACTTACTCTTCACTATCGTCAATCTAGCTCGTTGGCAAAAAATTGACGCCGAAGATGCGTTAAGATTGATGCTCAATCGATTTCAAGCAAGATTTGAAACAATGGAAGCAAATGCCGATAAGCCTCTTTCCGAATTGTCTTTGGATGAGTGGGACAACTTATGGAATCAGGCTAAACTTTCGCTCAGCGAGGCATAATACATAAAGGTGAGAAAAGGATCGGCCAGAGGGATTGGACAACTATTGAGTCCAGAAAGAGAAACGGTTTCCAAAGAAATTCCGATTGACGATATCATCCCAAACAAACGTCAACCAAGACGACATTTTGATCAAGATTCACTTGATGAGCTTGCCGAATCCATCAAACTTCACGGTGTTCTTTCACCTATACTCGTTCGCCCGCTTTCCGTTGGCAAGTTTGAAATAATTGCCGGAGAACGTCGATGGCGAGCCTCACAACTTGCAAAACTCAAGACGGTGCCCGTCTCAGTTAGATCCGTAGCTGGACAAGAGTCACTGGAACTTGCGATTATCGAGAACGTTCAACGAGAGGACATCTCCGCTTACGAAGCTGCCCTTGCCTATCAATCACTGATTGAAGAATTTGGCTTAAATCAAGAAGAAGTTGCCATGAGGGTTGGGAAAACCAGAACTTCGATTTCCAATACAGTCAGACTGCTTCGGTTACCAACTCAAATTCTTGAAGGCCTTCAAGAAGGAACCATTTCAGAAGGACATGCAAGGGCATTGCTCGGTTTTGCTCATGAGTCTAAGCAGATTGCGTGTTATCGCCAAATCGTTGATCTGGGTTTGTCGGTGCGAGATGTCGAACGAATGGCTAATTCTGAAAAGGAGCCAAAGCAGAAAACTCCGGCAATCAGAATTGAAAAAGACGTTCATACGCGACAGCTAGAAACTGCATTGAGTGAAAAGCTAGGACTACCCTCAAAGATAACTCGCAAAGGCGACCAAGGAACCATCGAAGTTTCAATCTATTCAGATGACGATCTTCAACGCGTTCTCGATATTCTCGGTGTTGAACTTTGACGGTTACAATCGGTCAAATGGAGCCGTGTCATTTTGCGGGAGTAATTGAACTCCAAGAGCTAGCTTTCCCCCCTCCTTTTGATCAAGATTTACTCTGGAAGGAAGAGCATTTAGTGGCACACACGACGAAATTTCCTGAAGGACAGATTGTTGCTCTATTTGGACCAAGGGTAGTTGGTTCGTGTAGCAATAGCATCCTTGATTCTCCATGGTTTGACTTAGGACTGCCTTGGAAAGAGATGGTTGGCGGCTACTCCATCGACACTTTTAACCCAAGCGGAAAGACCCTCTTTGGCCTAGACATTAGTGTTCACCCTGACTACCGACGCACAGGTATTGGCAAATCACTCTATGATCACCGCAAATCCCTCGTTTGCAATCTAGAGTTTGAACGATACGCGACCACATGCAGACTTCCCGACTTTGAACTGAGTGGATGTTCTGATGTTCACACGTATGGAAAAGAAGTTTGTGACCAAGTCCGATCGGACCGTACTTTGACGCCATTACTTCGGTATGGTCTAACGATGATTTCTGTTTTGGAGAATCATTGGGATGATCCTGAGTCAGGAAATTCGGCTGCACGCTTCGAGTGGTATCCATGACAGTTCGAGTTGCTGCCGTGAA
>JAYUOQ010000152.1:0-4505 GCA_043760685.1 Armatimonadota bacterium
ATTTTCATGTCTGACTTCATGGAATCTTTTGAACCCTGAGTTGGAGCGTGGTTTGGTGAAGCAACTGCGAAAGATGCAACGGTAGCGAGAACGACGAGAGTGGTGAGTGTTTTATTCATGATTTTTGTTTCCTGTTTTTTTGAAATCGGGGCGTACGATGATCTATGAGGGAGAATTGTTACGCGGGGTGAACTAGGCGAGGGAAGCAGAAGACTTCTTCTCTTGGGCCGATCTCAGCAGAATGACTCCGCTGGTCTTGCCCGTTTTACTGTCAATAATAGCAATGGATCGGTATAGCCAAGCGTCAATATCTTTTGAGATTGAAACTCGATTCTTACCAGTCGAAGCCTTTCCAAGCGAAATGAACTGAGCATTGGCCGGGAAATCTCCAACTGAGACGGTCTCTTTCTTGACGAGCCGAAGCTCGAAGGATTGAGCCGACTTAAAATTGAGTTCTACAAATCGTTTTCCAGCATCTTCGATGATCGCAGCCCTTCCTGCAAACCGCTTGTCACCCATGGCATTTCCTGCCGTAACTTCGATTGGCGCTCCAAATGAAGCCAATTGAGCTAGTGGTCTCTCAAAGTTGAACTTGGGAGCCACATAAGCAGTTTCAGACTTAAAGCTCGCTCCTCCAAATCCAACCGCAAATCGAGCGCACCAAATTGAGACGGCCTGATATTTACTAAGATCTGTATTGGCTGGTATCTCGTAGTTCTGGTCACCAATGTTGCCTTTGAGGGTTCCTAGATCAAGGAAGCCATTTTTCTTGACTGCGTCTTGAGATGAGTCAGTTCCGTTGACGAGATACAGATGAACGTCTGGTCCGTTGGAAGTTTTGAAGTTGGAAAGCTGAACGTAGTTTTTGTCGTTTACTTTGACAATCTTTGCCATGCCTGTCGTTTCGTGGGCTTGGCTCGTGAATGTCCCACTGGCAAGAGTCATGGTCATTGCACCGGCAACGGTTGGAAGTTTCTCGTTAACAGTCTGGTTTACGAAAAGCAGTTCTGGTCGGAAGAGTGCCCATCCGACGATGGCTACTGGGATTGCGCTGATGGCGATTACTTTCTTTATGTTTCGCATGATAGCGGAAGTCATGAGACGCGAAACAGTTCCCAAAAAAAGTTTTTTCTTTGGAATGTAGTTCAAAATGAAAAAATCAGGGGCCAATATAACCCCTGATTCCAATATTCACCCCACATGTGAATAGCCTTAAGAATCTAGAAATCAGGATCGTCGATTGCTTTATCGTCGACATCGATTCCTTTGCTCTTCAAGGCAGCCTTCACTAGTCGGATCTTCTCTCCAAGCCATGCTTGATATAGTTTGTCACCGACATAGTCCCAGCATTTCCTATACCGAAGGTCCTTTAGGGTATCCAACAAAATTCTGGGTGAAACATGCTCTAGGCTACCAACGGTATCAAACAAATTCATGTCAAGTGGCTTATCGGGATCACTCGGAACATGAACTGGTGGTGGACAAGGATAAATAATCCCGCGCACAATCACTTGTCCGCTAACGGTAAAGCTTCCCGCAGCCAAAGCGGAAATAGAAGCCTTAGTGCGGAATTCACCCAACTTGTTGACATCGGACTGACGAATTTCCTTGATGACACAATTCCCACCCTTCAACGTAACCGTAGTTGGCGAATCGTTGTTCAAGGAAGTCCTAATCGGAAATTGATCTGCGTTCAAACCTTGCAATCCAGTGACAAGCCCTTCGAGAGTTGTTTGTTCTCCCTTCAAAAGTTGACTCTTACCAACCGATAGTTTAAAGCTGATCACATTTATCGAGCCCACCGTTGACACTTCACCTTCAGAAACAATCACGGTTTGCGGGCCTGACAGGTTAGGCGATGGAAGGACAATGGCCTGACTTGGCGTTTCCGTCAATACAATTGCTGGTTGTCCACCTACAGAGCATTTCGTATTTGATAGATCTCCATCAAAGTTTCCTGTGATGATCAAGGGAGCTTTGCTCGTACAAGTGGATGGGCAACGGGTTTTACCACCAGAAGGAATCGTAGCCTGAGGCAAAACCGGTACGGGTGTGTAGGTTCCTTCAATTGTAATATTGGTTGGCTTGTTGGGAACCTTTACGATAAATGCTGGCTTGTTTGCCGATATGTTTGAACCCAAAACGCAAATTGCCAATCCCTGCATTGCTGAAAGGTTCTTGTTTCGACTTGCCTCAGTGTCGCCCTTGGGTTCGAGCAAGACAGTGCCACTGATCCGGTCTCCGACCTCAATAAGGGCTGGGGTAATCACTGACACGGTACCGTTAACGGTCGCCATTTTGGTTGTCCTGATGCCTTGCAATATCTCAGAAGTGACGGTTCCGTTGCTAGTGGCAATTTGAGCATTTGAAAGCGAAATAGTTAGACCCGATGCGGCGACTAGAATTCCGAACTTGGATGCGTTGTTTATGTTAAACATTGTTTTCTTCTCCAAAGCGGATTGCTTTAACGGTTGTGACCATGCGCGATTGCTGGGGTTCCGTCGGTGAACATTTGGTCCTGGGCAGAATGAACTACTACAGGTTCCCTGAGGTCTCTTCCAAAAAGCTAAGTAAGATGTTGAGAATGATTTTGACTCGGCATTTACGAGAGGATGGGATTCGATGGGGCATTAATGGTTCATTGTTGCCACTCGACACGTCGCTTGGAAACTTACTTTCAAGACCTCGATCCGAACTCGTTGCTTATCTTAGTCAACTTTGGCCCTCGCAATATCACGGAGGGGAGATTGTCGCCCCAATTGACGAGCATCAAGAAGTTTGGGCAAGCGGAGTGACTTACTTGCGCAGTCGAGTGGAACGAGAATCTGAATCAATCGTCGCTGATGTTTACGCAAAAGTCTATGAAGCGGAGCGACCCGAGCTATTCTTCAAATCGATTGGATGGCGATGCGTTGGAGATGGGCAACCGATTCGGATTCGCAAAGATAGCGACTGGAACGTTCCGGAGCCTGAACTCACTTTAGTTGTCAACGCTTTTGGCGAGATTGTTGGTTACACTGCCGGGAATGATGTCTCATCACGCTCCATCGAAGGAGAAAATCCACTCTATCTGCCGCAAGCAAAGTCATACAATGGCTCGTGCTCGATTGGCCCCGGCATTGTCGTCGCCGATGAAGAAGAAATGTCTCAAATCAAAATTTCGCTCAGTATTGACCGCGATGGAATCTCAGCTTTTAACGGAGAAACGGACATTAGTCAAATGAAGCGAAAGCTCTCTGAACTGACCGGGTTTCTGTTTCGTGAGATGGCATTTCCCAACGGGGTTTTGCTCATGACTGGCACCGGCATAGTGCCGAGCCACCCTTTCACTCTGCAGGTTGGTGACAGCGTGAGGATCTCAATTGGTGAACTTACCCTCACTAACACGGTTGCGAGTTAAACTGAAATTGTGAGCCGCCAAGATATCTTTGATGTAGCAACATCAGCCCCAGGGCCAAGTGGTGAATTGCCACTTACCGAGGAAATGTTGCTGAATCGGCCCTCGGGAGATCTTTTTGGGTTATCGCAAAACGCCGGGATGGGATGGGAACCAAAGAACCTGGGTAACGATGAGTATCTGATTCTCAGTACGCTTGGCGGCTTAAGAAACGAAAATGGAAAGCCAATTGCCCTTGGATATCACACCGGACATTGGGAAGTTGGTCTTCAGGTACGCGAGTGTGCTGAAGAGTTTGCCCGGCTAGGGATGATTCCTTTTGCTGGATTCGTTTCAGATCCGTGCGACGGACGAACTCAGGGTACGACTGGTATGTTTGACTCGCTTCCCTATAGAAACGACGCTGCAATTGTCCTTCGAAGACTCATTCGATCTCTTCCGACTCGCAAGGGCGTGGTTGGAGTTGCAACTTGCGACAAAGGGCTCCCGGCGATGTTAATGGCACTTGCGGCAATGCGCGATTTGCCATGTGCGCTCGTTCCAGGTGGAGTCACGTTGCCTCCTGAGCATGGGGAAGATGCCGGAAAGATCCAGAGTATTGGAGCCCGGTTTTCGCATGGACTAATCTCACTAAAAGAAGCTGCTGAAGCTGGTTGCCGAGCCTGCGCAACCCCAGGTGGAGGTTGTCAATTCTTTGGTACGGCCGCAACTTCACAGGCTGTTGCAGAAGCACTTGGAATGACCGTAACTCATGCTGCTTTAGCGCCAAGCGGGCAGCCTATTTGGCTCGATATTGCTACTCGCACCGCCCAGGCAATCGTAAACTTGACTAAGAATCAAATTTGCGGAAGGGACATCCTTACCGATCAATCCATTGAAAATGCAATGATGGTTCACGCCGCATGTGGCGGGTCAACGAATCTTCTTATTCATATTCCGGCAATTGCCCACGCCGCCGGGCTTAGAAGACCAACCGTTGATGATTGGGTACGGATCAACAAAGCGGTCCCCCGACTTGTTGATGTCCTACCAAATGGTCCGAACGATCATCCTACTGTTCGCATGTATCTCGCGGGAGGGGTTCCAGAAGTCATGCTTCATCTGAGAA
>JAYUOQ010000153.1:0-4502 GCA_043760685.1 Armatimonadota bacterium
CAATTACGATTGATGTCGTCATATCCGCCAAAACATTCGTTACAGACCGCATTCGGGCAATGATCCAGTCTACGGTCAAGAGGATAGGCAAAACCTCAGGAGAAATGCCCAGAGTGCCCAAAATGACCGCTAACGATATGATTCCAGCTTCTGGTACTCCCGCAATGCCTAATGCGGTTAGAACGCAGAGAAAGGCAATCGAAATTTGGGTTACGATTGGAAGGTTCGAGCCAAGCCCTTGGGCGACGATCATGACGCCAAATGCTTCGTAAAGCAGAATTCCGTCGTTATTAAGGTTGGTGCCGATACAGGCTCCCATTCGGGAGCTTTCTTTTGAGATTCCAAGCTTGTCGAGAGCCTTGAGGGTTAGGGGAAGAGAGGCAAGACTACTGTTAATTCCGAACGCGTTCGTCACTGGTTCTGCGGCCGCCCGCCAGAAGTCTTTCAACTTGACACGTTTCGTTAACAGAATCCAGCAAGGATAGACGATGAAAGATTGTATGCAGAGTCCAAGGATCACGAAGAAGACATAAGGAAGGAGTCCGGCTAATCGCGTGAAGCCATTTTCGCCAACACTCTTTGCCACGACCGCCAATACTGCGATCGGTGTCAGCATCACGAGCCAAGTTATAACCCGCTCCGAGATCTTGTATCCACCATGAATGACTCGTTCCCAATCAGCGATCCAAGGTTCGTTGTCATTTTTGAAAGCCCGCAATGCACATCCGATCAACACGGCGAGAAACGCGACTGCAAGAATGTTTGATGTTGCAAAAGGCTCGACGATGCTCTTTGGCAACAAGTTCTGGATGAACCCGACTAGGTCAACTTTGTGATCCTTAGCTTGGGAAAGCAATCCCGTATCGGGAATCTTGGCTCCAAGGTCGAGATGCTTGCCAGGTTTAAAGATATTGGCAATGGAGATACCGATAGTTGCAGCTATGGTTGTATTAATGGCAATCACGCCGAGAAACCGCCGGGCGGACTTCCAGCGGACCTCAGAACTGACAATTGCGTCGAGAATCGCGAAGAAGAGCAACGGTGCGGCAACTGCCTTAATCAGGTCGATGTAGGTCTTCCCTACTTGTCCCAACGGGGCAGCGCCCTTGCCGAGCACAAGCCCAAGAATGATTCCAACTATGATGGAGCCAATGATGAAAGCCGTTGATCGAATTGCTTTTCCGGCAATCATGCCCGAAGTATAAACAAGAATCCCCTTGAATTCAATGATTCAAGGGGATTCTTTAGAAGTTGACCGGTTTAGATTAGTCGACTACTTCGCCAAAGCCTTCAGGGCTAGAAGCCATGTCGCTTAGGGATGGGAAGTTGAGTGACTCAAATTCTTCATCAAAATCCAGGTCATCTGACTCAACGAGAGCTTGGAGTGATTGCTCAGCCCATGATCCGCGTTGGACGTTGACATCGATATCTCGATATTGCTTGACACCAGTACCGGACGGAATCAAGCGACCAAGGATAACGTTCTCTTTCAGACCGATCAGGTGATCTCGCTTTCCACGGACAGCCGCTTCGGTAAGGACGCGGGTTGTCTTTTGGAACGATGCAGCTGACAAGAACGAATCCGTTGCCAACGATGCTTCGGTGATACCGAGAAGTATCCAGTTTGCACTGGCTTCTTTTGGATCACGCTCGATGTTCTCTCCGGAAATAGGGTCAATGTACTTGATCTTCTTACCGCTGTGGAGGGCTTCTCGAACCGCTTCGTTCGCTCTTTGGAACGCAAATCGGTCAACAATTTGTCCAGGTAGGAATGGCGTATCGCCTGGTTCCTTAACCTGTCGCTTTCGCATCATCTGTCGAATGATAACTTCAACGTGCTTATCGTTGATGTCTACACCTTGGCTCTTATAAACGCTTTGAAGGTTTTCGACGAAGTACTCGTGTACAGCGGCGGCACCGGCAAGCTCAAGAACTTCATGTGGATCTCTTGGACCTTCGGTGAGAGGGTCTCCCTTGATAACCTTGTTACCCTTTTCGACCGGCAACTTACCGAGTGGCGGAACCAAGATCGGATAGATGATGTGGACGTTGCTTATTTCAGCCTTTCTCAAAGTTGCAATCATTGCGGTAGTGAGCTTTTGTCCAACAACCTTGTGGAGACCATTTTTGTAGGTTCCCGTGTTATCGGATGGCCAAACCTGGACATCGCTGATGTAGGCATCTTTGATTGGGCCCATTACGGCAACATCGGCTTCTATAACGATGAATCGTCCAAAGCTAGATTCCTTGATCTCTTTGACAATTCCAGAGACAGGGCAAATAATTGCCTTACCTCGTGGCTGTCGTCGAGCTTCGAAGATTTCTTCGACACGGACGATACCACTTGATTCACCAGTCCAAGAGTAGAAGAACGTCTTTCTCGATTTCTCCCACATCTTTCGGCTGTCGCTGTCGCTCTTATCGGCGGCCTTTTGGGCAGCCTTTGAGGCTCGTTCGACTCGCTTTTTAACCTTCGGATCTTCGATTTCTTCGACGTTGTTGATTGTCAAAGGAACAAGATCTTGGTTCTTAAAGAGTGACTTAACAATCGCTTCTTGCGTCTCAAGGAGCTTAGTTGGGTCAAATGCCTTAAGGTCAGTATCAGTCGCAGAGGCAAAGTCCTCCATGAACTGTCGGATGAACTTACCGGTCTTATACTGGTTGGTACGAGCGATGGTAGCTGATCCAGCAACACCACCCGTGTGGAACGTTCTCATCGTGAGCTGAGTTCCAGGCTCACCAATCGATTGAGCAGCAATAATTCCAACTGAGACACCGACTTCAACCATTTTATTGGTCGAAAGGTCAATACCGTAACATTGAGCGCAAACGCCTTGGACGAGCACACAATACAGCGGTGACCGAACCATCATCGCAAGTAGACCGTGCTCGGTGATTTCAAAGCCCCATTCTCGATACTTCTTGTAGATCCTTTCCTTAGCCTTCTCATCCTTTGCTCCATCGATGTCCGCGTAGAATTTCTTCTCGATTTGGCTTATTCTCAGGGCGGTTTCTTTTCGGATTGGCTCTTGATAGACTGTCAATACTTCGCCAGTCTCAGGATCGGTTACAACTGAAAGTGCTAATCGGTCGTGGATTCGATCTCCAAGAGACTCGATCGCTTCACCCATCAGTACGATTCGATGAGCGGTCATTCCCTCTCGAGTTCCGCAGTCGTCAGACTTGATGATGACATCTTGAGCAACGTCGCAAAGGCGTCGCGTCAAGTAGCCAGCGTCAGCAGTTCGAAGTGCAGTATCTGCAAGTCCTTTACGGGCACCGTGCGTGGTAACGAAGTACTCAAGCATGGACAGCCCACGGTGGAACGAGTTCTTAACTGGAAGCTCATAAATCGTTTCGTTGAACTGGTTCAACATCAGTCCGCGCATTCCGGAGAGCTGCGCAAGCTGCTTAATCGAACCACGAGCACCAGAAACGGTAACAATACTAAGCGGGTTGAACTGGGTAAGACCCTTAACGATCTCTTCACCAATGACGTTATATGTTTCTTGCCATAGCCGAACGAGAGTGCTTTGCATTTCGTTAAACGCGAGCATTCCTCGTCGGAACTGGGCGAGTACCTTGTTGGATCGGTCGTCTGCATCTTTGAGGATTTCGTCTCTTCGAGCAGGTGGGTCCATGTCAGTGATCGCAACGCTGAGTCCGTACTTCGTTGCCCACTTGAACCCTGAGTCCTTCATGTCATCGAGATACTTAATTGTTGCACCTACACCGGCACGCTTATGAACAACGAGAACGAGATCAGCTAGTGCCTTCTTCGTCAACTCGATGTTGAGATATTCGTCAGAATATCGAAGTGGCCAAGGCAATACCGTGTGGAAAATTAATTGTCCTGGCGTTACCGCTCGGATGACATTTTCGACTTCCATTATGTAGGCTTCGAGTTCCGTAAACTCTTTACCTTCTTCGTCCGTCTTGGTTACCTTATGGTATTCCTGACCCGTAACTGGATCTCGGAAATCGACTTCAGCATCTGGCCGGAAGACAGGTCGATTGACTCGAACCATAACTGGGTCATTGATTCCCAATCGAGTTTCCATTGCTGGACTCTCGAAGTTGAAAATGACTTCGTTTGGATTTGAGTAAGTGAACGGTGCAGGATGCTTTTCAGCATTCTTTCGGTGAGCTTCAACCTTTGCGTCGAGCTTAGCCTTCGCCTCTCGACTCATCATCGTTAGGGCATAGTTGCCAAGAACGATGTCTTGTACTGGAGCACAAGTAGGACGACCATCGGACGGAGTGAACAAATTCTGGGTCGAAAGCATCAAGACTCGACATTCAGCCTGAGCTTCTGCCGAAAGCGGAACGTGAACAGCCATCTGGTCACCATCAAAGTCCGCGTTGTACATGTTACAGACGAGAGGGTGAAGCTGGATTGCCTTACCATCAACTAGAATTGGCTCAAACGCTTGAATACCAAGTCGGTGAAGCGTAGGCGCACGGTTAAGAAGAACCGGATGCTCCTTAATGACCTCTTCCAA
>JAYUOQ010000154.1:0-4501 GCA_043760685.1 Armatimonadota bacterium
GATCGATGTCTCCGCAGTTGGGGCGGCAACATCGATCGTGCCAAATGCCTTCGAATCGGTTCAAGCAAAGTACGATGAGAATCAGCCTCCAAAATACGTAGAGCCAGAGGCGCCAGCTTACAAAAACCGTGCTCTCATTGCTGCAGTTTGCATCGTCGGAGGAATCCTTGCCGGACGATATACAACTCAACCCAAGGTCGAAACCGTAGTAGTCAACAAGGATCGGCCGGTATTGGTAGCCAATCAAAACCCGACCGCATCGGCTCGTAAGGTTGACAACGCTTTTCGTGATCTCAACGACCTCAAAGACTTTGATCCTTGGCAACCGATGAACGGCGGGTTTCCACTACCACCCAAAGAGACTCAAGCCAATATTGTCTCTCGTTCTGGAGCTCCTAGTACAGAATTCAGACCTACGGCTCCTCCGCGAATGAGGGGAGACATCACCCCAATGGATCCAACTGAGATTGCTGGTCCATTGCCAGATGTGAATGGCAAGGGCATTATGTTGCCCGAAAACCCAGTGCCAGGTGGAGGAACCACACCAAAGCCAAAGCCAGGTCAAGACGGACATTCGCCGGTTGCACCGGCTCCCAAAGATGAACCAGCGGGCAAGGAGCGGTATGTTGCAATGTCAGTCACTGGTCCTGAGCCAATCCAAGGTCAATCTTCATTGGTCGGACTTGCATCGTCTCTTGGTGGTTCAGCAAGAACATTTAGCCACATGAAGGAAGATGGCACGGCTGAAGCTCAAGGAGTTTTGCTGATTATTCCTGCCTCTAAATACGAGCAAGCAAAAGCCAAAATCGAAGCCCTTGGTGGTGCGTCGATCGAAACCGATGTGGAAGGAAATGCTTCTGGCGAACAATCAAAGATTCAGAGCATATTCATTGCTCGATTAACCAAGCTTAAAGACAAACTTAAGGACCTATTGGTAGATTACCTTGACGATGCCACATCGGTAAAGCAAGCCAAAGAAGCCATTGATTTGGAGACCAGGGCAGTGTCTGCGACGCGGTTGCCTGGCAATCTTACAGGAAAAGTCGTTATTCGCGTGATGTTGAGATAACATCATTTCTCTGGAATCTCAGCCTCAGAATGCTTTAACGATGCCTCAAAGGCAACGATTGCCGCCGCAACATGCACGTTGAGAGACCGTCCTTTTCCTGCCATAGGAATAAAGACGGCCGCATCGCAAAGCTTCATCACTTTTCCGTATACACCTGCTCCTTCATTCCCCAAAATGAGACAACATTTTGCGGGATACTCGAAATCCATATAGTGGGAAGCTCCCTCGGCGACTTCTACTGCGACAAGCGCATAGCCTTCTTCTTTCATCTGCAAGCAGGCATCCACTGGCTTTTCAATATGTCGCCAAGCCACCCGTCGATGGGCGCCCATTGAAGTCACCGCGAGCTGGGGTGATTCTCCGACTTGCGGAGTCTTTCCCGTCAGGATAATTTCGTTGGCGCCACAAGCATCCGCGACCCGAAACATTCCCCCGACATTATAAGGGTCATCCCAATCTTGCAGAAGGATGACAAGATCAATTTCATTTCGTTGATCTTTGTATTCCTTAAAAACTCTTCTTATGCCAGTCTTTGTGCGAATCTGTTTCAATGCTTCGCATCATAGTACACTCCAAATATGGTCCGAGGATACGACGCGATTTTCCAGAATAAATTGTTAGGCTCGATTTTCATTGGATCGCTTGGGTTTATGTTCATTGCCTTCTTGATCTGGGGTGGTCTCCACGCCAAAAAGATGATGGATGCTGACTCCGCGGCCAGAAAGAAGTACCGAGAAGAACACCCAAAGCCAAGTGACTCCATTTAACTGCTCATTGCCGTGGCAAGTGTTCACCAACTAATTTCTATTTTTGACGAAGTCCGCAAGCTGGTGGCTCGTGAGGACAACAACTTCGATTGGTCTTGCTGGGATGATTCATCGGCAGCCCTTGCCGAGATTGACTCGGTTTTGGAACAGTTATGCAATTTTGGGCTACTTCCCGAAAGCAAAATGAATTTCTTCTTTTTGCCCACTGGTCCGTTGCAAGAAGTTAGCATTAGCAGTGGGTGGGGTGACGAGTTTTGCGACCTAGCAGACTCTTTTGACCTCGCCATGAAAACCAAAGTGTGCATCTGTTTTCAAAGTACTCAACAAAAGGAGGTTCCCTTTTCTGCTGTTGGCATGACCGATGATTATGCGGATATCACGATTGGCAAATGCCGCAAATGTGGTCAGGTTTGGCTTCGATATCTCTATGAAAACGAAGGATTTACCGGTTCTGGTCGATGGTATCTCGGAGCAATTTCCGACTTGCAGGCGAACATGATTCATGCGAATCAGGCTAAAGCGATTTTGGAAGGACTCGATTGGTATTGGGTTGGCGGGAGCTATTTCGGTGGAAGGGTAAGCGTGGCATCAAGTTCAATCTTCCATTAAGGAACCAACGACAAAGAGCAAGTGTTAACTGATTGGTGAAGTCAAAGCCCCCGACTAAGACCCATAAAGTACTATTAGTAGCTTTTTGGGTTTGGTTACTCGTTGCTACTTTCGCACCATTTCTACCCGCTGGAAGCCTTACTCACAATGTTCTGACATATGCCCCTCCCATCCTTGTATGCATTCCTGCCATCTTTGCGGCTGCAATCATTCTCGTGAAGTGCTTGTTGAAAAAAGCGAACCGTCTGGATCTTGCCAATTTCCTTTTTTGCTTTGCGTCCTCCTTCATCATCATGGGATTCCAAATTCCACTTCCAACCAAGGGCACTTCAGGACAATCTGTTCGAATCCTCACCACGAATGTCGAGTTTCACAATCGCAGCGTTCCTGGTCTTCGAGAATTCATTCAGGACCGGAAGATTGATGTAATCATGATGCAAGAAGTGAAAGGTGGGAATACGAGTCCCGCGAGAATGCTAAAAGATGATCTTCCTGGTTGGAGTCTTGCTTCGGTTGGAGAGGTTGCAATATTGTCGCGATTTCCATTATCCGAGATTACTCAGACTCCTTTGCGAAGTCTGCCCGGAAGATTCATTTTGGGCGCGAGGGTTAACGTGGCAAAGCCCTTTCGGGTCATGACAACACACTGGTCAGTGCCGCAGATAAGTAAAGGATTTAAGGGTCTTAAATATACAATTGATGCGCAAAGAAACGACTTTGAAGACACCATAACCGCAATCTCGAAGGAGACTCTGCCCATTATTCTTGGTGGTGATTTCAATAACCCACCAAGGAATTGTCTAAGTCGGAACCTCTCTGACCAGTTGGAAGACGCATTTTCATCTCGCGGATTTGGTCCGGGTTGGACATATCCATCCCAGCGACCGATGGTCCGAATTGACCATTTGTTTTCGAACAAGTCGATCAAACCGATTCACGCAGAAGTGGGACCAAGTTTTGGTTCTGACCACCGCTCCCTATTTGCCGAGTTCACAATAGAATAAACTACAATTTGTGTCTGCCCGAGTTCCGATCCTGACCTATCACAAGATCTCACCGGTTGACACCAAAACCATCTATCCCGGCACCTTTGTCTCGCCGGCCATGTTCGAGACGCACGTTGGCTTCATGGCTCGGCGAGGATTCCAAAGCATGAGGCTTGACTCGCTTTTTTCGCCTCAATCTCCGGAAAAGCCAATCGTGTTGACTTTTGATGATGGCTTTCAGGACTTCGAGGATAGCGCCTTTCCAATCATGAAGAAATTGGGATTCAACGGGACTGTCTTTCTCGTTTCCGACTTTATTGGCACAACAAATGGCTGGGACGAGAACATTGGCGATGTTTCAAAACCGCTCATGTCGAAAGACTCGATTCTGAATCTATTTCAACAAGGTGTCGAGTTTGGTTCGCACACCAAAACGCACGTTCGGCTCACCACTCACGATGCGAGTGACCAAGATGTTGAGATCGGAAAGAGCAAGGTCGAACTTGAAGCAATGCTCGGTCTGCCAATCAACACGTTTTGTTATCCCTATGGCAGCTATGACGAGAACAGTTTACGATCAGTAAAAGCGGCAGGATACAAATTCGCGGTGACCTGCGACAAGGGCCTTAACGATGGCACCGAGAGTCCATTTGAACTTAAGCGGATTGCCATACGGAACGACACACCACTACCTATTTTCATCTACAAACTATGGCGAGCCTTTCGATTTGGACGGTAGGCCCTAAAATCGAACTGACACGCCAGCTGTCAAGTAATTGATCCACGCGAAGTTCTTGACCCTTGGAACGTCCGCGCCACCCTCAAGGATTCGGTAACCGATAAACACTAGCGTGCGGGGATCAAGCTGCTTAGTAGCCCTCATGCTTAAATCAAAGGCTCTACCTGGACCACCGGCTAGACCATCGAGCTCAATTTCGTACCCAATATCTCGGTTGATCATTCCATAACCGTAAATATTCATCAACGGCACAAATCCAACATTCTTTTCCTCTGCAACCGTCGAGCCTTGAGTCAACTTGATTTCCGCATCGCGGATCTTCAACGTTCCG
>JAYUOQ010000155.1:0-4498 GCA_043760685.1 Armatimonadota bacterium
CTCCAAAAGGAAGAACTGACATGACTGGATATCAACTCCAGTTGGGCTACAACATCAACAAGACGAACCAATTCCATGTAAGAATGGAAGGTTTCGATCCAGACACCGCTTCATCCAAGAATTTCATTCGTGGATATGGCGCTGCCTACACCCACTATCTGAACCCAAATGCGAAGTTCACGGCTTCTCACGAGGTGTTCGAAGATCAATCTAGAGGCAGTCTGAGCCAATTGCGATATGGTGTCACCACCTTCCGGCTTCAGTTCAAGTTCTAAAAAAATAAGGAGATAACGGAAAACCAATTATGAAAATCAAAACTCTCACACTCGGCATTTCGGTTTGCATAGCCTTGATCGCTGGCATATCGGTAGCTGGAAAAACCCTTAAACCAGTTTCAGTCAAAGGTTCAGACACTATGTTGATTTTGAACCAACGATGGGCAGAAGCCTACTCCAAGTCGGGCGGAGGACCTGTTTCAGTTAGTGGAGGAGGCTCCAGTATCGGAATTAATGCCTTCATCAATGGTGTTACTGACATCTGTGCAAGTTCGCGAAAGATGAAGAAAAGCGAAGTGGACAAGGCTCGTAGTCGATCTTCGATTGCGAACGAAATCCCGGTCGCTTTAGACGGTCTTGCAATCGTAGTTAACACATCGAATCCAGTCAAATCTTTGACAATGGACGAGTTGCGCAAAATCTGGACCGGTCAAATCACTGACTGGAGCCAAGTCGGTGGCAAGAAAGAATCAATCGCGGTATTCAGCCGAGACAGCAACTCAGGAACCTATGGTTTCTTTCAACAGAACGTTCTCAAGAACCAAAACTGGGGCAATAACGTCGTATTTTCACCTTCAACATCAGAAGAAGGCCGAGAGGTAGCTCGAACTGCTGGTGGAATCGCATACGGTGGCGTGGCTTACTTCAAAGGCAAGAGCAACTTAAAAGTAATTCCAATTGCCGTAAAGGCAGGTGAAGCACCAATCTCTCCAACTGAGGAAAACGTTCGCTCAAGAAAGTATCCCATCTGGCGATTTCTTTACTTCTACACCAATGGAGAAGCAAAGGGCGATACCGATAAGTTCATTGACTTTGTTCTGTCATCTCCTGGCCAAAAAATTGCTGAGCAAGTCGGCTACTACAGCCTGAAGTAACCATCCAATCATGAACCGGTCGTCCAGCTTGAAATTCAAGCAGGGCGACCAGTCTATGAATTGATTTTTTATTGTTAATCGTGAAAGTAAGAGAACTTAAGCAAAGAGGGAAATGGATTGATCGGCTCATGGAGAGCATGGTCTATATTGCCGGAGGGATAACCCTCACGGTAATTTTGGCAATTGCTTATTACCTTGCTCACGAATCTCGATATGCTTTTAAAAGAACTTTCACCTACGGATACCGAGTAGCTCTGCAACCAACAAAAGGCACTTTTGAGAAGGATGTTGCCCAAGATCCAAACGCAACAATCGTTACCGCACATACCGAAGGTGCTGATGGGCCTGACGAAAAGGAAGAAGGCATAACCATGCCAGATCTGGAGACTCTCAAAGGCTCTGCCATGGTTGCAACGGGCACATCTCTAACAGGAAATCTTGCAACTGCTCAGAAATCGAATAGCCTGTATCGAGATGATTGGCGAGCAGCAAAGACTGCTGAAAAAGGCGAAAAATTTCTGATCTACGGGTTTGCAACGCCCGAATACTCCGAGCCAAAAATGGTCCTAGCTTGGGCACCTGATCAAGGTGCAGACTCCAGGTTAACCCCATACGATTTTCATCTTAAAGTGGTGAAAGCACCCGAAGGTCAACCACTTCCAAACATAAATATCGACCTGAAGAGAGATCGGTCAGGCAAGATTGAACTTCCAACTTACATTGCCAAGACAGATTCAGACAGGACGAAGGGCTATGTCTTCGAAGTTTCGGTAGTACCAACAAGTTCTCAAACTACGGCAACAGTTGTTGGTTTGAATAAGTCTGAGTGGGGGCCGACTCTTGCTCATCCCCGATACGGTTTTGTTGCCCTCCTTGCCAGCACGTTACTCATGACTGCAATTGCGTTACTGTTTGCTGCACCAATTGGCGTTGGCGCTGCTCTATACATCAGCGAAGTTGCCCCGAGAAGAATCAGAGAATTTCTTAAGCCAATCATAGAATTGTTAGCCAGCGTGCCAACCGTTGTTCTTGGCTACTTTGGGCTCATGATCTTGGCACCGAGTCTGATGAAGATCGTTCCAGAAGCCGCTGGAATGCAGAGTGGTCGTGCCATGATTACGGCTTCCTTAATGATGGCGGTCATGCTGATTCCAACGATAATGACCCTGGCTGAAGACACGCTCCGCTCCTTACCCAGCACTTTTCGCGATGGGGGAGAGGCACTTGGTTTGACTAAACAAGAAACGATCAAGAGAATTCTTATGCCCGCGGCAAAGGCGGGGCTCAGCGCAACAATGTTGTTCGCCTTTGCCCGGGCGGTTGGAGAAACCATGATCGTCTGGATTCTGAGTGGTGGGACCCCAAAGCTTCCATCTGCCGTGCGAGACATCTTTGGACCGACTCGTGGCATGGCCGATACGATTGCCGTTGAGATGGGTAATGTCGCTTTTGAAGAACAGCACTATGGTCACCTGTTCCTTCTCGGTATGTCTCTTTTCGTGATCACTTTGATCATTAACTTAGTCGCTTTTAAGCTGCGGAGGAACGCATGGCAGCAATAAGTTCGGTTCAAATCCCGAGCTTAGAAGAGCTAGCGAGTCGAGATTCGGTTCGTCAGCGAGGTAGCACTGTGCGGCATTCAATCTTGGTTGCCATTGGTCTCGGCACATCTGTTTCCATTCTTGTTCTTTTGGCTGTGATCCTCATTAAGGGCATTCCAGCTATGAATTGGGCGTTCGTCAGCAGTCCGCCAGTCGAAGGAATGAGTGCTGGCGGTATCTGGCCAATGATTCGTGGCTCGTTACTGCTCATGATCGGAACTTTGGCTTTTGTACTTCCAATTGGAATCCTGAGTGGAATCTTTCTCGCTGAATATGCTGGTCACAGTCGATTTGGAAACATCGTCCGAGGCTGCGTGATGGCTCTCGCCGGAACACCTTCGATAATCTACGGACTGTTCGGTCTTGCAGTTTTTGTCTTGACCTTGAAGTTAGGAGTAAGCCTTCTCGCTGGTTGGCTGACCGTATCCCTCTTTGCGTTGCCAATGATCGTACTCACCGCAGATACCGCCATCCGTGCTGTTCCTGACACGTTAGTCGATGCTTCACTCGCGCTCGGCCTATCTCGATGGCAAACCATATGGAAAGTGATCTTGCCCAACGCTCTTCCAGGAATCATCTCCGGCGTCGTTCTCATGACCGGACGGGCGGCGGGAGAAGCACCGCCAATTCTATTTACGGCAGGAATCTACTATTCCACCGCAAAACTTACCAATGATTGGAGCGCGCTTAAACAGCCTGTTGCCAATCTTCCTTACCATCTCGCCGAGGGCTATCGCCAAGGCGGAGTCATACCAGAGAAAATAATATGGGGAACCTGTCTAACACTTATGGGAATGGTCTTGTTGATCAATCTCGGAGCAATACTACTACGATCAAGAATGAGGTGGAAATCATCTCTCAACTAAAGGTCGAAAACGCAATCCATGTTAAGGATGTTCAACTGCATTACGGCGACAAACATGCTCTCAAAGGTGTTTCACTAGATATACCGAAGGGTCGTGTCACGACCTTGATCGGTCCCAGCGGCTGTGGCAAGAGCTCACTTCTGCGATGCCTGAATCGACTTAACGACCGAATTCCAGATGCCAGGGTTTCAGGCACAGTCGAAGTTCTGGGTCAAGACATCTATTCCAAGAAGACGGATCTTTTGGCACTCCGCCGAAAGGTTGGAATGGTTTTCCAAAAGGCAAACCCTTTCCCAATGTCCATCTACGATAACATCGCGCTTGGTCCAAAGATGCACTACGGAATCAAGGGCAACGACCTCGACCTCTTAGTCGAAGAATCACTCGAGCATGCGGCGCTCTGGGATGAAGTGAAGGACGATTACAAAAAGAAGTCTGGTCTCGCCCTCTCTGGTGGTCAACAACAGAGACTTTGCATTGCTCGAATGCTTGCCGTTCGGCCTGAAATTATTCTCATGGACGAGCCTTGCAGTGCCTTAGATCCGATTAGCACAGCAAAGATCGAAGAGTTGGTTCGTAAACTGTCTGGAGAACACACTCTCGTTGTCGTTACTCACAACCTGCCTCAAGCCGAGCGTATTAGTGACTACACCGCATTCTTCATGTTCGGCGAGCTCGTCGAGCATGGCACATCGTTAGAAATGTTTGTGAACCCGGTACAGCAGTCGACCCAAGATTATGTTACCGGTCGATTTGGCTGATCTTTGATCTCTGGTCACTTATCTACGATCTCTGATCTCTGATCTGTGATCTGTGATCTGTGATCTGTGATCTACTCATTCGCCCAGGTATTGATCAACCACCAATTGGCTTGGTCATGC